>JBJMNM010000696.1:0-2883 GCA_045804305.1 Gemmatimonadaceae bacterium
GATGCGGCTGAACATCGCGCTGCTCGGATGGCCCGTGCCGGCGCTCGCTCTCGTGGTGGCGACGCTCGCGTGGCAGCGGCAAGCGACACGATGGGATCACCTGCTGCTCGCCATGCTCGGCGTGGTGCTGCTCGGCTATGCGTACTATTGGGGCGAAGGATCCTTTCAGGGTCCGCGCTTTCTCTACCTGGTCGCGCCCGTCCTGCTCATATTCACGGCCCGTCTGCCCTCCATACTTCTCCAGCGCGTGAACCGACCGTCCGCGCGCGCGGCGGTCGGCCTGCTCGTTCCGATGTGGCTGGCGGTGGCGTGGTTGTCGCCGGCGAGCTCCTCGCGGTCATTCGGCGTCTGGTCACTCGGGGAGAGGGCGGAGCAGCAGGACTCCCTGACCGCGCTCATCACCGCCGCCGCGGCCGAGCGCCATCTCGACCACGCGGTGGTGTTCGTGCCCGACGGCTGGCACGCGCGGCTCGCCGCCCGCCTGCGCAAGCTCGGCGCGCGGCCCTTCGCCGCGCAGCTCATCGTGGGCCATTACGACGCATGCACGTTGCAGCAGCTGCTCGACAGCGCGGAAAACACGCCGTCGCTCGCGGTGCAGCCGACGCAGTACGTCTTCTCGACACTCGATCAGCTGCCGTTGGCGAGGCCGGTCGTCGGCCTGTCCGCCCTGGAACAGCTCGCGCTCACGCCGGGGCGTGTCTTGCCGCCCGAGTGCCGGCACGAGCTGGAGGGAGCGCGCGCCAGCGTGGACTTCTCGCGGCTGCTGGCGGTCGAGGAGCTCGACACGCTCGGCCGTCTCGGCGGCCGGGTCGTCTACGCGCGCGATTTCGGCGACCGCAATGCACTGTTGCGGGACAGGTTCGGTGATCGAGACTGGTACCGCGCCCGGGTTTCGCGGCGCGACGGAAAGCTCGACGTCACTCTCGAGCCCTTGGCGCGACCGCTGTTGTCGGCGCGCCGGTAGCCAGGCGCTTCACCGCCGCGAACGGCTCCTTCCGGTCGGCCTTCGCCGCTTCTACGATCGCGGCCACCGTTCGCTTCAGATCGCCGCCGTACTTCGTCAGCACCGCGTCGAACGCATCGAGATCGGTCAGGTACACGCGGCGCGACATCAGGATCGCGTTGTCCAGCCGCACGCGCTCGATGGCGCGCACGCTGATGGTCTTGAGCTGCGGGCCGAGTTGCTGCACCAGTTGGCGCTTCGCCTCGGTGAAGAGGGAGTCGCGAACGGCGATGCGCTCGGCTACCTGCGGTGCCGCGTCGCCCGGATGCGCCTTGAACGCGGAGTCCACGCGCGCATACAGGTCCGCCCAGAACCGGCCCAGCACCTTCTCGTCCTGCCAGCGTGCGACCACTTCCGCGGCCGCGGCATCCTGCCCACGGCTCAGGAAAAACCGTTCGGCGCCGCGCGACCCCACGAAGTTCGCGAAGCTCTCGTTGAACACGGCTCCGCCGGGCGCATAGTAGGTGTTGTGCGTCAGCTCGTGGATGACGGTGTTGGCCAGCGTCAGCGAGTCCGCGCGCAGGGTGGTTGGAAGCAGCGGATCGTTGAACCACCCGAGCGTGCTGAACGCCGATGCCGCCCCGAGATGCGCGTCGAACCCGCGATCGGTCAGCTCGCGTTGCGCGTTGCGCGCCTGCGCGAAGTCGAAGAACCCTTTATAGGGTACGCGACCGACCACGGGGAACCACCAGCTGTACGGCTTGAGACGGTCGCGGTACGCACCCGAGAGAACCAGTACCAGCGTGTCGCGGTCGAGCCTGCTGTACGTCGTGAAGCTCTTGCCCGTGTTGAGCGCCAATGCGTCGCGCGCGAAGGCGCGGGCGGCGAGCACGAGGCTCAGCTTGGCACGAAGCGCCGGCGGGGTCGTCGAATCGGTAGCCAGCTCGGGAATGGGCTCGCGCCGCGCGAGAATCTTTCCTTCTTCCCATCCCGCGCGCAGGAGGTATCGGCCGGTAGCTGTGGCGACGAGAAACACTGCGGCAGCGGATAGCATCGCGGCGAGCACATACCCCGCCCGCCGAATCCACTTAAGTCGTTTATTTCCAGTCACTTCTAGGCTTCATGGATCGTCCGTCCGCCTTTGACGCGAGGGGTCGCGGTCGCTATTCTTTCTAAGATGTCCTTCGTCCATCTCCACTGCCACTCGGAGTATTCCCTCCTCGATGGCGCCAACCGCATCGACGACCTGATCGCACGGGCCCTGGAGCTGGAACAGCCGGCGCTCGCGATCACGGATCACGGGAATCTGCACGCGGCGTGGGAATTTCAGGAGAAGGCCAAGAAAGCCAAGCTCAAGCCGATCATCGGCATGGAGGCGTACGTCGCCCCGGGCGATCGCCGAGTGAAGGGCCGCCCAGCACCCGGCGTGAAGCCGTACTTCCATCTCGTGCTCCTCGCGCGCGACCTGGCCGGGTACAAGAACCTGGTCAAGCTCTCCTCGCTCGCCTACACGGAAGGCTTCTACTCCAAGCCACGCGTGGACCGCGAGCTGCTCGCAAAATACAGCGAGGGGCTCATCGTGAGCTCGGCCTGTCTGGCCGGGGAGATCGCGTCCGCATTCGAGGCGGGCAACCCCGATGCGGCGCGCGAAGCGGCGAGCTGGTACGCGGACGTCTTCAAGGATCGCTATTACCTCGAGGTGCAGGGCCACGATTCCGAAGGACAGGCCAGGCACAACGCGTCGATTCTCGCGCTCGGGCAGGAGCTCAACCTCCCGGTCATTGCCACGAACGACGCCCACTTCCTGAAGTCCGCCGACCACGACGCCCACGACATCCTGCTCTGCATCGGGCTCGGCAAGGACTACAGCGATCAGAACCGCATGCACTACGATCGGGGGCTGTACTTCAAGAGCGCCCCCGAGATGCGCGAGCGCTTCC
>JBJMNM010000697.1:0-5511 GCA_045804305.1 Gemmatimonadaceae bacterium
CGTAGTAGCCCACGACCGCCACGCCGAGCCCGACGACGAACATGTCCAGGCCGGAGCGGAACACGCTGCGGCCCGTGAACACGGAGCGCGCCGCACCCACGAGCCAGTGCGACAGCATCGCGATCGCGAACGCGACGATTGCCGCGGTGCGGCCGGCGAACATGAAGAACGGCAGCACCGGAATCAGCGCGCCGACCGCCGTCGCGACGCCCGTGATCCACGCCTCGCGGAAGGGCGATGTGGCCGACTCGCTGATGCCGAGCTCCTCCTGCACCTGTTCGGCGAGCATCTTCTCTGGGTCCGCCATCACCTGCGTGGCGATGCGAAACGCCGAATCGCGATCCATCCCCTTCGCCTCGTAGATGAGCGCCAGCTCGTCGCGCTCGATCTCCGGCATCATCGCCACCTCGTCGCGCTCCATCGCGATCTCGTGCGCATACACTTCACGCTCGCTCTGTGCCGCGAGGTAGCCGCTCGAGCCCATCGAGAGCGCGTCGGCGATCAAGCCCGCCACACCCGCGACGATGACATGGTGATACTCCGCGCTCCCCGCGACCGACGCGCCCAGCACGCCCGCCACGAGACCGAAGTTGGCGGTGAGGCCGTCGTTGAAGCCGTACACCACGTTGCGGAGGAAGCCGCCGGCACCCGTCCTGTGCCAGGGCTCGCCGCTGCGGCCCGCGATCCCGTTGAGTGTCGTCGCGTGTTCGGCGGACTCCTTGGCGAGCACCAGCGCCTCGTCCCGGCCGGCCACTCCGACGCCGGTCTCGCGGTGCATGTCCAGGTACGCCTTCACCTCGCGGCCTTCCTCGGCCAACAGTATGGGCAGCAGGAAGCCGGGGCCGAATCGGCGGCCGAGGAACGCCAGCAGTCGCGTCCGCGCGGTTGGACGGTGCCGGCCGGGGGACCGGCCACTCTGCGCCAGAAGCGCCGCCCAGATCTCCAGGTGGCGATCCTCCACCTCCGCCAGGCGGCGATAGACGTCCTGCTTCTTCGTGTCGGGCTCTGCCTCGGCGAGCACACGATAGAGGTAGGCGGCGTCGGCCTCGTCCTGCCAATGGTGAACGAAGGAGTCGAGGTCGGGAGGGCCTCCCGCTGGCGGAGGCGAGGTGGAGGGAGCGGATGTCGTGGCCATGCTTTCAATATGGCGAGCCCTCCAAGGGGCGGCGGCCCGGTCAGCCGGCACCGCCCTGGCGGGTGGCAAACCCTTTTCGCGACTGGCTGTGTCTGACGTGGTGACCGACCCACTGCACCCGAGGATTCCATGCGACGTACACCCCTTCTGACCCTCGCCGCGAGCGCGGCACTCTCCGCTCTGCCGGCCGGCGCCCAGGTCTATTCGAGGCCCGACTTCGAGCTCCTGCGCGCGCCTCGCGCCCGGGTGGAGATGGATTACCAGGACACCCACCGCGCAGCCATCGGCGTCTCCACGTCCGCGACAGGCACGCTTCGCGATACGCTGGGGCTGATGATCACCTCGATCACGCGGAACAGCCCGGCCGAACGGGCCGGTCTCGAGGAAGGCAACCGCCTGGCCGCGATCAACGGCGTGAATCTCCGCGCGAGCGCAGTCGACGTCGAAGACGCGGAGCTGTCCGGATCCCTCACGCGCCGGCTCACGCGCGAGCTCGCCAAGGCCAAGCCGGGCGATGAAGTCGAGCTGCGCGTCTACCGCGACGGCCGCACCCAGGCGATCAAGGTGAAGACCGTCGACTCCGATTCGCTCTTCCGTCGGCGCGACATCTATCGCGTGACGCGCTCCGAGATGGAGGACCGGCCCGCGCTCGGCTTCAGCATCGGCAGCACCGGCAGCCGCCGCGACACGCTCGGTGTCCTCGTGATGGCGGTGGCCGACTCGACGCCGGCCGCCAGGGCCGGGATCGAGGAGGGCAACCGGATTGCCGCCATTAATGGAGTCAATCTCCGTGTAGCGCGTGAGGATGCCGGCGACCGCTACCTCAGCAACGCGAAGGCGCAGCGGCTGCAGCGCGAGATCTCACAGCTCAAGCCGGGCAGCGACGTCACCCTCCGCGTCTACTCGAACGGCCAGTCGCGCGACGTGACGATGAAGGTCGCGCGCGCGGGCGACCTCCCTCGCGGCAGCAACAACATGATCTACTTCGGCGGGATGCGCGGCATGCTGGCGCCCATGCCACCGATGCCGGCAATGCCACCGATGCCCGCCATGCCGCGCTCGATGGAGTGGCCCGAGGACGGTGTGCACTTCGAGCTTGGCCCGCAGATCGAGGAAGGGCTCCACGAGGCCGGCGTACAGCTCGAGCGCGTGCGTCCCCAGCTCGATCGTCTGCTGCGCGACTTGCCCGCCGCCCTCGAGAGCTTCCAGATGCCGACGATCAGGATCGACATCGACGGCCCGGACACCACACCGAGGCCCGCGAAGCGCGCCACGACGCCACTCCGGCAGACCGTGTCCATGGAGTAGCGGCTGGCCGGCTCCAGTCCTGACCAGACGCGCTGCATCGAGCTTTCGATGCAGCGCGTTCGTTTGCATGCAACCCTTTCCGGCCTCATCGTGTCTTGAGGGCGCCACGGAAACAACACCCGGGAGAAGGTGACGGATGGACGGTCGGTAAGTGGATGAACGGGAGCTGACGGCACGCGCTCGTCTGGGCGACGAGTCCGCAGGGCGCGCGCTGTACGACGCGCACGTGGACCGCGTCTACTGGCTCGCCTATCGGCTCAGCGGAAGGCATGACCTCGCGCAGGATTTCACGCAGGACGTGTTCATCCGCGCCTTCAGTCGGTTGGACGAGTACCGGGGCGAGGCGGCGTTCGGCTCCTGGCTGCACACGATCACCATGTCCGTTGTCCTGAATGGGTTGCGCAAGGTGAAGCGGTTCGACGCACGAGAAGCGGTGCTCGACGAGGCGGCGATGGTGGCGAGCCCGATCCGCCACGCCGAACCCGATCTGAAGGACCGGCTGACGAGGGCGATCGATGATCTCCCGGAGGGCTGCCGGGTGGTGTTTCTGATGCACGACGTGGAAGGGTTCACGCACGAGGAAATCGGGACCGCGCTCGGGATCACCGCGGGGACGTCGAAGGCGCAGCTCTCGCGCGCCAAGGCAAAGCTCCGCGTATCGCTCGCGGATTTCGCAGGAGACTGGATTCAATGACCGACACACCAGACTGGAACCAGGAATCGATCGACGAGCGCCTGCGCGCGTTGGCGGCCGAGCACTATCACCGTCCCGAGGGCATGGTGCCCCGCGACGCGATGTGGTCCACCATCGTCCCCGCCTGGCAGGCCGAGCGCGTGGTCGTCGCCGTTCCTCGGCGCGGCTTCCGTGCGGCGCCGTGGCGATGGAGCGCCGTCCTGGCGGCGGGACTGATCATCGGTGTCGCGCTCGACCGCGGCATCGAGTCGCGTCTGGCGTCGTCCCGCGCGGCTGCCACGCCGCCCGAGCGCACGATCGCGATCGCGAGCCCCGCACCGGCTTCGCCGGCGACGCGCGACAGTGTGGTGTCGCGCACCGAGGCCGCGGGCGATCGCGTTCCGGCGCCGGAACCGCAGCGGCTCGCCGCTCGCCAGCCGGAGCCCATCGACGCCGCGTCGCGCGCCTCGCTCGACGCCGACCCTTCCACGCCTCGTGCACCGTTGGGCGCCTCGGCGCGCACGCTCTATCACGCCGCGGCGATCCAGACGCTCGCGCAGGCCGAGGCGCTCCTCACCACGTACCGCCGCGCTGATGAAGTCGCGGGCGCGCACGATCAGGAATCGATGCTGCAGGCGGCGCGCTGGGCGCGCGACGTGCTGTCCAGCACGCGGCTCCTGCTCGACTCGCCAGCCTCGCGCGATCCCCAGCTTCGCGCGCTCCTCGCCGATCTCGAGCTCGTGCTCGCGCAGATCGTTCAGCTCTCCGGGACGCCACTGCAAGCGGGCGAGCGCGAGCTGATCGAGCGCGCCATGCGCGACCGCGATCTGCTCCCACGTCTGCGCTCGGCGGTTCCCGCCGGCACCATCACTTCGTGACCGACACGCGAGCTTCGGCTCGCTCCACGACCCAACGCCAATGATGATCAAACTCCTTGTCACTGCCGCCGCGATCACCGTCTCCACGGTGGCGAGTGTGCGCCTGCCCGCGAGCCTGTTCGTGTCGGGCGAGGTGGCCGAGCGGCTTTCACCGCGCACGGGCTTCGCTACCGAGCCGCCGGTCGCGTGGCGCGCCGACGATCCGGCCGATTCACTCTACCGGGCGGCGCGCGAGCAGCTGAATCGCGGCGATTATCGGAGCGCCGCGCAGACCTTCGCCCGCATCGCGGAGCGCTATCCGCAGTCCGCGTACGCCGCCGATGCGCTCTACTGGGAGGCATACGCGCGCTACAGCCTGGGCGAGAAGGGCGATCTGCGCTCCGCCCTCGCCGCGCTCGAGACGCAGCGGACCCGGTTCCCCAAGGCATCCACGCGCGGTGACGCCGACGCGCTCGCCGTCCGGGTGCGCGGAGCCCTCGCGCGGCTCGGTGACGGCGATGCCGCGGAGTCCATCGCCACGCAGGCCTCGGCGAAGCCGAAGCCGTGCACCACGCGCGGCGGCGACGACGCGGACGAGGACAACGACGACGACCTGCGCATCGCCGCGCTCAACTCGCTGCTCCAGATGAACGCGGAGCAGGCGATGCCGATCCTGCGGCAGGTGCTCGCGAAGCGCGATGGCTGCACCGCGTCGCTGCGCGCCAAGGCCGTCTTCCTCGTCTCGCAGAAGCGCACGCCGGACACCGAGGACATCCTGCTCGACGTCGTGCGCAACGACCCGAGCGCGGGTGTGCGCAAGAAGGGCGTGTTCTGGCTCGGCCAGGTGAACTCGGACCGCGCCGCGCAGGCGCTGGAGAAGCTGCTCACCTCCGCCGGGACCTCCGAGGAGCTGCGCGAGGAGGCGGTGTTCGCCCTGATGCAGCAGCGCACCGAACGGGGAGAGGCCGCGGTGCGGGCCGTCGCCCAGGACGATGATGCGCCGCCGAGCCTGCGCGAGAAAGCCGTCTTCTGGCTCGGCCAGAATCGGTCGGCGGCGAATGCGAACTTCCTGCGCGGTCTGTTCACGCGGCTCGCCAGCACCAAGGGCGACCGGAACGAGGCCGTCGCGCAGAAGATCCTCTTCTCGCTGTCGCAGATGCGCGGCGAGGGGAACGACCGGTGGCTGATGGAGGTGGCCGCGGATCCGAAGTACACCGTGGAGACGCGCAAGCAGGCGATCTTCAGCGCGGGACAGATCCGCGTGCCGACGAGCGACCTCGCGGCGCTCTATGGCAAGCTGAGTGATCGCGAGCTCAAGGGACAGCTCATCTGGGTGCTCTCCGACCGCCACGACACCGCGGCGATGGACCGGCTGATCGAGATCGCGAAGCACGACCCCGATCCCGAGATGCGCAAGAAGGCGATCTTCTGGCTGGGCCAGAGTCACGATCCGCGCGTGAAGCAGCTCCTCATCGACATCATCAACGGCGTGTGACGGCCATGACGAACATTCTCGTATTGCTCGCGCTCGCGCTGCC
>JBJMNM010000698.1:0-3530 GCA_045804305.1 Gemmatimonadaceae bacterium
CGCATCGTCTCGTTCGTGTTGCCGACCGGCTACTCGTTCAACCTCGACGGCAGCACGTTGTACCTCGCGCTCGCGTCGGTGTTCGTCGCCCAGGCCGCGGGCATCGACATGCCCATCGGGAAGCAGATCCTGATGATGCTCACGCTGTATGGAGCGCTCATCGTCTTCGTGCTGTTCGTGCTGCTGCCGATCGCGATCACCTTCAAGGTGCCGATCCGGCGCTTCTGGCAGGCGACGAGGGAGCCGTGGCTGATCGCCTTCACGACCGCATCGTCCGAGGCAGCGCTGCCACTCGCGCTGCAGCGGATGGAGAAGCTCGGCGTGCCTCGGCGCATCGTGTCGTTCGTGCTTCCGACCGGCTACTCGTTCAATCTCGACGGCAGCACGCTCTATCTCGCGCTCGCGTCTGTGTTCGTGGCCCAGGCGGCAGGCATCGACATGCCGATCGCCGCGCAGGTGCTGATGATGCTCACCCTGATGCTCACGAGCAAAGGCGTGGCGGCGGTACCGCGTGCCTCCCTCGTGATCCTGTCGGGCGCGCTGGCCCAGTTCGGGCTGCCGCTGCAGGGCGTCGCGGTGATCCTCGGCGTGGATGCGCTGATGGACATGGCTCGCACGTCGATCAACCTGGTCGGCAATTGCCTCGCGACCGTGGTGATGGCGCGGTGGGAAGGCACGTTCGACACGCCGGGCTCGGACATGCCAATCACCGATGCGCTGGCTGGCGCACCCTTGAGCATGCCCGTGGTGCGCGAGGCCGGGGAGCGGCCTTTCAGCACCTAGCTCGCAGTCTCCCCCAGATACCGCAGCGCCCCGCGCACCGCACCGCGCGCCGGATTGACCTCCGCGGCACGCAGCTGCGCACCAGGCACCGCGCTCTTGAGGCGATGCTCGAGCCGCTTGCGCAGCGTGCTGCCCTTGGTGAGCATCCCGCCCGTGAAGGCGACCGGCGCCGCCGCGCGCTCGTCGCCGAACAGCTGCCGCGCGAGCGCGCGCACGTGCAGGACCAGCTCCTCCACGGCGAGGCTGAGGATCGCGTTCGCCCGCAGGTCGCCCGCGTCGGCCACGCTGCTCACCACGGGGGCGAGCGTGGCCAGCAGTGCGGGCGTCGCCTGGGCGGCCCACGCGATCAGCTCGCGCGGCTCGTTCACCTGCGCCGCCGTCAGCACCGCTCCGATGAGCGCCGTCTCGGGCTCCCGTCCATCCGCCGACGCCGTCACGACGCTCAGTGCGCGCCGGCCTACCCATGCACCGCTCCCCTCGTCCCCGCAGATCGCTCCCCAGCCGCCGCATCGCGCGATCGTGCCCGATGGCCCGCGGCCGAAGGCGACTGACCCGGTGCCGCTGATGAGCAGGATCCCGGGTCCCTCGCCGAACGCATCGTCGAGCGCGATGGAGAAATCCGGGTGCACCACGGTCTCCTCCGCCAGCTCGCGGCCCATCAACGCCTGCCACAGCGCTTCGCGCTCCTGCTCGCGTGCGACCCCCGCCACGCCGACGTAGAGCACCTTCGGCACGACGTGCGTCATCTCGCACGACGCGAGCGCGTCGCGCACGGTCGTGGCAATCACCTCGGCCGAGACTTCCGCCTGTCCGGGCTTCACGCCACTTCCTGGTCCCACGACCTCGCCCAACTGGGTACCATGCTCGTCGGCGACCACGACGCGCGTCTTCGATCCGCCGCCATCCACCCCGATGACGATGAAGGTCATGCGGCGCGAGCGTCGGCGCGCGTCGAGAGAGACGTCAGCGGATCGTACGGGGGCATGGGATGGGTCAGGCTGGACAGGATGCCGACGAGCAGCGTGATCGTGGTGCCGATGAGGACGTACCACGGCCACGCGATCTTGCCGAACGGCGCGAGCGTGGGGGCGAGCGACGGATAGGCCGCCGCGATCGGACCGGCGAAGACGATGAACGCCATCGTCGCGATCGCGACCGACATGCCGAGGATCGCATCGCGCTGAATGGCGCGACGCCAGAAGATACCCAGGAAGAAGCCGCCGAGCAGACCTCCGTACGTGAACGACGCGATGCCCAGCGCCACCACGACGACGGGCGTCTTGGTATCCTGTGGAAAGAGCAGGGCGCCGAGCGTGAGCACCACGCCCCAGATCAGGGCGAACATCCGGCCCATCTTCAGCGTCGCGGGATCGTCCGGCGACTTCTTGCTCAGCGGCAGGTAGATGTCGTGCGTCGTGGCGGCGGCGAGCGAGTTGATGGCGCCGGAGTGCGTGCTCATGGTCGCCGCCACGATCGCCGCCACGATGAGGCCCACGAGCCCCGTCGGCATGTGCTCCAGGATGAACGTGGGAAAGATCTGGTCAGTCGCCGGAAAGATCTGGCCATGATAGAACGCCCAGAGTCCCAGGCCGATGGCGAGGAAGAGGAAGAACTGACAGAACACGACGAACCCGGACCCGATGATCGCGCGCTGCGCGTCCTTGAGCGAGCGCGACGACATGAGCCGCTGCACGATGAGCTGATCGGTGCCGTGCGACGCCATGGCGAGGAACGCGCCGCCGATGACGCCCGCCCAGACGGTGTGGGGGCGATCGAGTCCCGGATAGAAGTCGAGGACTTTCGTCTTGCCCGCCGCGGCGGCCGAGCCCCAGATGCTCGACCATCCACCGGGCACGAGATGGCCGAGGATGAGGATGGCCGCAATGCCGCCGCTGATGTAGATGCCGGCCTGGAGGAGCTCCGTCCACACCACCGCCTTCATCCCGCCCTTGTAGGTGTAGATGACCGTCAGCAGGCCGAGGATCAGCACGGCGATCGGCATGACGTACGCCTTGTTCGTGACGTTCGGGCTGATGATGAGCGCCACGGGAATGGCCGTCGCAAAGACGCGCACCGAATCAGCCAGTGCGCGCGTGATCATGAAGACGACGGAAGTGAATCGTCGCGTCGCGAGCCCGAAGCGCTTCTCCAGCAACGCGTAGGCCGTCACGAGATTGCCCTGGAAATACCGGGGCAGCAGCACGTGCGCCACCACGAACCGGCCGACGATGTAGCCCGCCACGACCTCGAGGAATCCGAGGTCGCCGTAGCCCGACCGGTTGCCGTACGAGAGGCCGGGCGTGCTGATGAAGGTCAGCGCGCTCGTCTCGCTCGCGACGATCGAGAACATGACCGCCCACCATGGGATCGCGCGGTCGGCGACGAAGTAGTCCTTCGCGTCCTTCTGCTTGCGGCCCACGTAGAGCCCGAGCGTCATCGTGCCCGCGAGGTACGCCACGAGCACGAGCGCGTCGAGCATGGTGAAGCGTGTCATGCGCCTCCTCTATTCGACGACGTAGGCTTCCATCGCGAAGTACTCGGCCAATCCCAACCGGTCCAGCAGCGCCGCGGTGTCCTTGTTCCGCGTTTCCACGCGCTGCCAGAACTCGCGATCGTCCTGGCCGGGGAAGGGCGCCGAGTCCTTCTGCGACTGGTGCTTGAAGATCGCCTGGATCTTCAATCGCAGCTCTTCCTGCGACATCGGGGTCAGCCAGGTGGCGTCCGTGACGTCCCACTCCTGCCAGGCG
>JBJMNM010000699.1:0-5905 GCA_045804305.1 Gemmatimonadaceae bacterium
CTTCTTGATGGCAGAGGTCTCGCGCGAGGGGACGACCATCAACCCGAGACCAAGCCCGCGGCATGGCACATGAAAAATCGGCAGGGGTACACTTGGGCACACTCGTACCCCTAGCCTCGCGACCCTGACCTGTAAGTCGTTGTGCGACAATACCCGGGACGAGACTCGAACTCGTATATCCCGAAGGATGGGGGATTTTGAGTCCCCTGCGTCTACCGATTCCGCCACCCGGGCAGGGGGGACCCCAAATGTAGCTGCGGAATCACGTCCCCTCAACGTGCGGAAGACGCGCCAACCAGCCTATGGCCGGTTCAGGCCTCTCGCGGAATCCGGCCGCTGGCGACGCAGGGCATCCACACGCCGGCGCAGCTCTTCCTGCAGGGCCGCATACTTCGCGCGCTGGATCGGCGTCATGAACGCGGCGAACTCCTTCTGCTCCTGGGCCTGGAGCTCGATGCGGTCGCGCTGGAGCTGGATCATGCGATCGAGCGCGCGCGCCACGACGTCCTGATCGGCCTTGCCATCGGCGGCGAGAATCTCCTGACGCAGCGTGAGTCGCTGCGCGCGCTCTTCCATGATCAACGCGCGCCGGCGGCCGTCGTAGCGCCGGCTCGTCTCCTCCAGCCGGGTCATCTGATCATCCGAGAAGCCGATCCGTTGCTTCGCGATCCGCCACAGTCCCTGCCGGAGCTGCTGCTCGAGGCGCTGGCGACGCGCGCCACCCTGCTGCTCCTCGATCGTCCCACGCACGAGCGGCCGGTTCTGCGCGAGCGCCGTATCCCCGACCAGGGTCAAGAGGCACGACAGAGCGAGAAGGCGGATCCCCGGGCGGCGCCTCACTCGCTCCTCCCCCGCGGCGAGACGGGCGAGACGAGCGCGGCGTTCTCCACGTCGACCGAGGGCACCGCGTCGATCGATTCGATGTCCTTGAGCAGGGCCTGGAGCTCGCGATCACTCAAATCGCTGGCCGCACCACTCGCCATGGCGAGCTCGCGTGCGACCGCGGGAACAGCGCGAGCCCCACGCTCGGCCGGCCGAGCCGACGGAACGGACGGCGACCCCTTCGCGACAACGGTCGTGTCGGGAATCGTGAACGTCATGGACTGCACCGGTTCGGGGCCCCGAGTGCCAGCCTGCCGCACGACCGCCACAGACGCTCCTCCTGCGACGATGGCCGCGACGGCCGCGGCCGCACGCCAACCACCCCATGAACGGCGCACGGGCGCCCGATAGGCGGGAATGACAGTGGCGATGCGCGCCGCATCCACGAAAGGCGTGCCCGCCATCGACGCACGAAGCTCACGGAGCAGCGCGAGCTCGGCGGCGCACTCCGGGCACGCGGCGACATGTCGCTCCACCTCGTACCGCACCTCAGGCGAGAGCCGGCCATTCACCAGGTCGGGCAGCAGGTCGCGGAGCGCCCCATTCGGACAATCAGTCATTCCAGAAACTCCTTGATGGCGCGCATCGCGTTGTGATAATGCACTCGTGCCGCGCCTTCCGTCGAGCCGACCGCATCGGCGATCTCCCTGTACGACAGCCCCTCGCTCACCCGCAGGGTGAACACCTCTTTCTGCGTCGGCGTGAGGCGCGCCACCGCCTCCCGCATGCGCCGCTGCGTCTCGTCGGCCACCAGGGAGTCCAGTGGATCGAACTCCGTCGTCACGTCGCTGTCCTGCACCTGCACCTGCTCGCCCCGTCGTCGCTCGGAGCGCCGGCGATCGAGCAGCAGCCGGCGCGCGATGGTGAACAACCAGGTCCGAAGCGGGCTCTCGCCGCGGAAGCTCTCCAACGACGCGAAGGCCCGCACGAACGTGTCCTGGACGATCTCCTGCACGTCGCCGCGCGCCCCCACGCTCCCCGCGAAGCGCGCCACGGCCGCGGCGTGCCGCTCGACGAGGAGCGTCGCGGCCCGCTGATCCCCCGCCATCCACCGCGCAATGAGGTCGAGGTCGGTTTGCTCATCGGCCTGCCCGTGGGCATTGACGGCGACGTCTGTCATTCAGTCCGCGAGTGGGACGCGCTGGGGCGACGAATGTTAAGGCGGTGACGGCGGCCGACGACCGCGCGTAAGATACCAGGCGCTCTACATAGTCGTACCCGCACCGCCCACACGACGTGCCGTCTGCGCCACTACGGATCGCCCATCGCGGGATGCCCCGCCTCGCGCCCGAGAATACCCTGCCCTCCTTCTCGCTCGCGCTGGAGGCGGGCGCGGACGGCCTCGAGCTCGACGTGCATGCCACGCGCGACGGCGTGGTCGTCATCCATCACGATCCAGCGCTGCGCGACGGGACCGTGATCGCCGACACCACGTTCGCCGAGCTGCGTCCTCACGAAGTCGCACCCGGGGTCGCCGTGCCCACGCTGGCGGAGCTTTGCGAGCTGGTGGCGGGCCGCGCCGAGCTGTGCGTCGAAGTCAAGGGCGCGGGGATCGAACAGCTCGTGCTCGATGCGCTCTCGGACTACGAGGGCCCGCTCGCGATTCACAGCTTCGATCACGCGCTCATCCGGCGCATTCGTGCGCTGGACCCGAACGTTCGCCTCGGCATTCTCTTCGACGATGCACCCACCGAGGTGGCGCGCCAGATGGAGGCCACCGGCGCCACCGACGTGTGGCCCCAATGGACGCTCGTGGAGCCGGCGCTGGTGGCGGCCGTGCATGCGGCTGGCGGACGCGTGATTCCGTGGACGGTGAACGACACACGTCATGCACGGGCCCTCGCCGCAATCGGCGTCGACGCCCTCTGCGGCGATGACGTGAACCTGCTCGTCACGGACTGACCAGTCTGGCACGAGCGGCCCGTACGGGCTAGCTTCCCGCCGCGTTTCGCCTCCCGCTGTACTTCTTTCTCAGAGGACCGTTCGCACGATGCGTCACTCCGCCCTCGCGCTCGCCGCGGGACTCGTCGCTTCGGCCGGGCACGTCTGTGCCGCGCAGGAGTCCACGCCTCCTACCGCGCCGGCGTCCGCTCGAGCCACCGATACCGTTCGGGTCGGGCCCATGCTCGGCGCGCTCTCCACGCCGAACGCCGACCCGTTCCCCAGCACCTACCGACCATTCGCGTCGCGGCCCACGGTGATCCGCAACGTCACGATATTCACCGCCGCCGGTCCGACCATCCGGAACGGCAGCATTCTCCTGCGCGACGGGAAGATCGCCGAGGTGGGCGCCACCGTCTCGGCGCCGGCCGATGCGCTACTGATCGATGGCGCGGGAAAGTACGTGACGCCCGGCATCATCGACACGCACTCGCATATCGGCGCCGGTGGGGTGCCCGGTGAGAACGGCACGCAGACCAATGATGTGAACGAGGCGACGGCTCCGGTGACGGCACACGTGTGGGTCGAGCACTCGGTGTGGCCGCAGGATGCGCAGTTCCCGCGCACGCTCGCGGGCGGCGTGACGACGATCCAGGTGCTCCCCGGCTCCGCGAACCTGATCGGCGGTCGCAGCGTGGTGCTCAAGGTGGTGCCGTCGCGCACCGTGCAGGGCATGAAGTTTCCCGGCGCCAAGTACGGGCTCAAGATGGCATGCGGCGAGAACCCGAAGCGCGTGTACGCACAGCGTGGACCCTCCACCCGCATGGGCAACGTTGCGGGCTACCGCGCGGCCTGGATCCAGGCGGAGGGGTATCGCCGCCGCTGGGACAAGTGGAACGCCGACAAGAAGGGCGATCCACCGTCGCGCGACCTGGGGCTCGAGACGTTGGCCGAGGTGCTTCGCGGCAACATCCTCGTCCACAACCACTGCTATCGCGCCGACGAGATGGCGCAGATGATCGACATCGCCAAGGAGTTCGGCTACAGAATCCGCTCGTTCCATCACGGCGTGGAAGCGTACAAGATCGCGGACCTCCTGGCCGCCAACGACATCAGCGCGTCGGTGTGGGCGGATTGGGGGGCGTTCAAGCTCGAGGCCGCGGATGCGGTGCGCGGCAACATGGCGCTGCTCACGAAGGCGGGCGTGCGCACGATCATGCACTCCGACGACGCGTCGGGAGAGCAGCGGCTCAATCAGGAGGCGGCGAAGGCGATGGCCGAGGGTAATCGCATCGGCGTGCCGATCACCGAGGAGGAAGCGGTCAAGTGGATGACGATCAATCCGGCGTGGGCCCTCGGCATCGACGACCGCACCGGCTCGCTCCAGCAGGGCAAGAACGCCGACGTGGTACTGTGGTCGGGCAATCCGTTCAGCGTGTACTCGCGGCCGGAGAAGGTGTGGGTCGACGGCGCGATGCTGTTCGACCGGCTCGATCCGTCGCAGCAATGGCGGACCGACTTCGAGCTCGGCTTCGTGCCGGCCAACCGCGGAGGAGTCAAGTGATGCGCGCACGCATGATGATTGTCGTCGCGCTCGTCGCGGCCGCGCCCTCGCTCTCCGGCGCACAGACGATCGCCATCACCGGCGGGCGCGTGTATCCGGTGAGCGGTCCGATGATCGAGAACGGCACGGTGCTGATTCGCGATGGGCAGATCGTCGCGGTCGGCTCGAGCGTCGCCATCCCGGCGGACGCCCAGCGCATCGACGCGACGGGCAAGGTGGTGACGCCCGGACTCGTGAACGCGGGCACGCAGCTCGGCCTCGTCGAGATCGGTGCGGTCGTTGGCACCCGTGAATCCTCGGCGCGCGGCCGAGACGGCATCGCGGCGGCCTTCCGGCCGTGGGAGGGGTTGAACCCGACCTCGGTGCTGATCTCTCCGGCGAGGAACGCCGGCATCACGACGGTGCTCATCGCGCCGTCGGGCGGACTGATCTCCGGCCAGGCCGGCATCATCCATCTCGTGCCCGGGTCGGCGACCGACATGCTGCTGCGCACGCCGGTAGCGATGGTCGCGACGCTCGGACCAGCACGCGGGCCGAATGGCATGCCGCGCGCCGAGACGATCATGCGGCTGCGCGAGATTCTCGACGACGCTCGGGTGTATCGCACGCGTCGCGCCGACTTCGAGCGCGCGCAGACGCGCACGCTTGCGGCGAGCCGGCTCGACCTGGAGGCGCTCCTCCCCGTGCTCGACGGCCGGCTACCGATGGTGATCGAGGCGGACAAGGCGAGCGACATCGAAGCCGCGATGCGGGTCGCGAAGGAGTACAACCTGAAGCTGATCATCGCCGGCGGCGCCGAGGCGTGGCAGATCGCCGAGAAGCTCTCGGCGGCACGGATTCCCGTGCTCACGGGCGCGATGAACAACATCCCCGAATCGTTCAGCACCCTCGGCCAGCGTCAGGAGAACGCGGGGATCCTGAGCAAGGCGGGCGTCCCGGTGTCCGTCGTGGGCAACGCCGGCGGCGGCGACGAGGAAGCGTTCAACGTACGCAACGTGCGATACGAGGCGGGGAACGCCGTGGCGTACGGCATGGACTGGAATACCGCCTTGCGCTCGATCACCCTCACGCCGGCGGAGACGTTCGGCGTCGCGGATCGGGTGGGGTCGCTGGCGCCAGGCAAGATGGCGGACGTCGTGATCTGGAGCGGCGACCCGCTCGAGTTCGCGTCGCAGCCCGAGCGCGTGTTCATTCGCGGGCGGCAGGTGAACGAGCCGTCGCGGCAGGATCTGCTGGAGCAACGGTACAAGACGCTGCCGCCGAACTACAGAACGCCGTGAACCGTGAACCGTGAACCGTGAACCGTAACGACAAAGGCACACCGATTCAGTCTCGTGTGCCTTTGCACTTACGGTTCACCGGTCACGGTTCACGGTTCACCGTCACGGCCCGTCTCACACGGTCCGACTGGTCTTGACCTCGGCGATTTCCCGCTCGAGCCGAGCGATGTCGGCTTCGGCGGCGGCGATGTTCGCCGCGAGCGCGCTGTAGCGCTCCGTCTCCAGCTCCCCGCCATCGACCCGTGCGCGATAGACGGCGAAGCCGAGCGAGGCGGCCGCCGCTTCGGCGCGCTGCTTC
>JBJMNM010000700.1:0-5854 GCA_045804305.1 Gemmatimonadaceae bacterium
CCGCTGCTTCCGGCGCAGCCGGTCGATCCCGTGGCCGAGCTCACCGCGTTCACCGAAGCCAGCCTGCAGAAGCTTCGCGAGATCCGTCCGCTGCTCGTGCAGACGATGAGTGAGCTGGAGGAGCGGCCCGAGGCCGCCGACTTCGCCTGTCGTGGACGCACGGCCGTCCACGACATGCTCTGGGAGTACTCGAACAAGCTCCACGCGGAATCGCCGCAGGAGCCGGCCGACGTCGCGACCGCGGTCACCATGCTCACGAGCACGATGATGGGCGACGCGATGGGCCGGCCGATGGTGCCCGAAGCATACCCGCCGCTCGACGAAGCCGCGGCGCGCTACGTCCACTGCTTCCTCCGCGCCATCGGAGTCCCCGTCGCGAAGACGGTGCCGGCCCCCACGCCGCTGAGCGTGCCGCGAACGCGTACCGCCTGACACGAGCCGTTCCATAATCCGTAGGACGCAGGACCCCGACGGCGCGTCGCCGTCGGACTCGCAGCTTCGACCCTCTAGCACCGTTCCACAATGACAGTCGATCGGACCCGAGCAGGCAGGCCACGCGCGCTGGTGCGCGCCGTCGCGCTCCTGCTCGTGGTCATGTCGCCCGCCCTGGCCGCCGCACAACAGCCGGCCGCGGGTACTTCCACCGCCCGTCCCCTCTCACTCGACGACGCCATTCGTCTCGCCGCGCGCGAGAGTGAAGCACTTCAGATCGCCCGCGCCGGCGTGACGCGCGCCGAAGGGCAGCAGAAGCAGGCACGGAGTCTCTACCTGCCGCAGGTGAACTCGAGCCTTGCCTATGCGCGCACCCTGCGCTCGCAGTTCTCCGCGCTCGCCGGCGGCGCTACCGACACGAACACGACGCCGCAGCCGCAGGCCGTCTGCGCGCCGACCATCCCCGCCAACGCCACCGCCGCCGAGCGGCAGGCGGCGCTGAACCAGGCGTCCACGTGCGCCGCGGCCCAGGGCATCGACTTCAGCCGCGTCGGCTTCGGCGCGCGCAATCAGTACACACTCGGCCTCTCCGTGTCGCAGAACGTGTTCAGCGGCGGCCGCAACACAGGCCAGAACACCGCTGCGAACGCCGGACGCCGCGCGGCCGAGATCGAAGTCGTCGCGCAGCGTGCACAGCTCGCGCTCGACGTCACGCAGGCCTACTTCGACGCCGTGCTGGCCGATCGCCTCGTGGTGATCGCCGATACGACGCTCCAGCAGACGGAGGAGCTACTGCGCCAGACGCAGCTCGCGCGGCGCGTTGGAAACCAGAGCGAATTCGAGCTGCTGCGCGCCACGGTGTCGCGCGACAATCAGCGTCCCGTGCTCATCAACCGACAGGGCGCACGCGACATCGCGTATCTGCGACTCAAGCAACTCCTCAACCTGCCGCTCGACGAGCCGCTCACGCTCACCACGCCGATCGACGAGCCCACGGCCGTGACGCGCGTGATCGCGCGCAATGCGCAGGCCGAGGCGCTGACCGTGGACTCCCTGGCGGCGCCGCCCGCGCCGGACACCGCGACGGCCAATCGTGCGCCCGTGCGCGAGTCGGAGCAGGCGTTGCGCGCGCAGGAAGGGCTGCTCAGGGTCGCGCAGGCCGACCGTCTACCTACCGTGTCCCTCTCGTCCAACTATCAGCGGCTGTTCTTCCCGAACACCTTCACGCCGAACCTGAGCCAGTACAGCGAGAACTGGACGGTCGGGGGATCGATCGGGCTGTCGTTGTTCAGTGGTGGCCGCATCACGGGTCAGATCGAGGTCGCCCGCGCGAATGTCGACGAAGCGCGTGCCCGGCTTCAGCAGACGAGAGAGCTCGCGGCACTCGATACGCGCGTCGCGCTCAACCAGCTTCAGGTGGCCGAAGCGGCATTCGCGGCGAGTCGTGGCACGTCGACGCTCGCGCAGCGCGCGTATGCGATCGACCAGCTCCGCTATCGCGAGGGGATCTCCACGCAGACCGACCTCACGCAGTCACGGCTGCAGTTCGAGCAGGCGGAGGCGAATCGTGCGCTGTCGGCGCGCGACCTGGCCGTGGCACGAGCCCGAGTCCAGCTCATCCGCGACCTGCCGATCAATCAGGCGGGGCTCGGCGCCGCGGCGCAATCGCCGGCGCAGCAGCAACCGCAGCAGCAGCAGCAGCAACAACAGCAACAGCAACAGCAACGCACACTCACCAACGCTGCCAGTACGGCTGGCGCGGGACAATTAGGGGGCACCACGCCATGAACGGACTGACGACGATCCTCACGCGCGCACCGCGCGCCACGGCTGCACTGCTGCTTGCCGCCGCGGCACTCTCCGCGACCGGCTGCCAGAAGAACGACGCGAACGGCGCCGAGCTCGCGAAGGTGGAGACGATGCTGGTCGGCCCCGAGAACGTGTCGCTCGTGCGGTCGGAACAGATCCGGACCGGACCGGCGCTCAGCGGGTCGCTCGCGCCCGAACAGCAGGCAACGATCCGCGCCGAGATGTCCGGCTCGGTCGTTCAGACATATGCCGAAGCGGGGCAGCGGGTCGCGAAGGGTCAGCCGCTCGCGCAGATCGACGCGGCCGTGCTGCGTGAGCAGCAGCTGTCCGCACGGTCGGCGGTGACCACGGCGCAGAGCAGCTACGACATCGCGCAGCGCGAGCTGTCGCGGAGCGTCACGCTGGAGAAGGCCGGCGCGATCGCCGAGCGCGACCTGGAGCGTGCACGCAACGCGCTCCTTGGCGCGCAGGCGCAGCTCACCAATGCGCGCGCGCAGCTCGCCAACGTGAACAAGCAGCTCGACAAGGCCAGCGTGCAGGCCCCGTTCACCGGTGTCGTCTCGCAGCGGCAGGTGAGCGCGGGCGACGTGGTGTCGCCGGGCACGGCCCTGTTCACGGTGGTGGACCCAGGGAGCATGCAGCTCGAGGCGTCGGTGCCGGCGGAAGCGCTGTCGCAGGTGCGCGTCGGCATGCCGGTGGAGTTCCGGGTGAACGGCTACCCGAACCGCAGCTTCGCCGGTCGCATCACGCGGATGAATCCGACTGCGGATCCGGCGACGCGCCAGGTCAAGATCGTCGCGTCCATCCCGAACGCGGGCAACACGCTCGTCGGCGGGCTGTTCGCCGAGGGTCGCGTGTCGAGCGAAGCGCGCACGGTGCCGATGGTGGCGCAGAGCGCCGTGGACGAGCGTGGGCTGCGCCCCACGGTGGTCCGCCTTCGCAACGGCAAGATCGAGAAGGTGGAAGTCGGACTGGGCATTCGTGACGCGGCCGACGAAACGGTGGAGATCACGTCGGGCCTCGCTCCGGGGGACACCGTGCTCCTCGGCGCGGCTCGCGGCATCTCGCCGGGCACGCCCGTCAAGGTCTCCTCGCCCACCGACGTCAAGAAATAGCCTCCCTCTACGGGCACACCCCAATGTTCATCTCGGATTTCGCGATCAAGAAGCCGCTCATCACCGTGGTCAGCATGGTCACGCTGGTGGTGTTCGGCCTGTTTGCGCTGCTCAAGCTCAAGACCGACGAGTTTCCCGACGTCGCGCCGCCGGTGGTCACGGTCGGCATCCCGTACCCCGGCGCATCGCCGGAAGGCGTGGAGAAGGAGATCCTCGATCCGATCGAGGAGCAGATCTCCTCGATCAGCGGCGTCAAGCACGTCTATGGCAAGGCGTACGATGGCTATGGCTTCATCATGGTCGAGTTCCAGTTCGGCAAGGACCTGATGGAGGCGACGCAGGATCTGCGCGACGCCATCTCGGCCAAGCGCGCCGACCTGCCGACGGAGATGAAGGAGCCGATCATCCAGAAGTTCAACGACACCGACCGGCCGATCGTGTCGATGGCGCTGTCGTCGAGCACGCTGTCGCAGGCGGAGCTCACGCGGCTTGCCGATCCGACCATCACGCGCGAGCTGCGCTCGATTCCCGGCGTGGCCGAGGTCGCGGTGTCGGGCAAAGTGGAGCGCGAGCTCACGGTGGAGCTCAAGCCGCAGCAGATGCAGGCGGCCGGCGTGAGCGTGGGGCAGGTGGTGCAGGCGCTCCAGCTCCAGAACCTGGCCGCACCAGTTGGCCGCGTGGTGGGTGACATGGACGAGCGGTCCATCCGGCTCAAGGGCCGCCTGGAGAACCCGCAGGAGTTCGCGCAGCTCGTGGTGGCGGACCGCAACGGGCAGGTGATCCGCCTGGGCGAGATCGCCAACGTGCGCGACGGCACCGAGGAGCCGCGCACGCTGGCGCTGTTCAACGATCAGGAAGCGGTCGGCATCGACATCAAGAAGGCCAAAGGCTATAGCACTACAGACGTTTCAGACAAGGTCCGCACGCGGGTGGAGCAGCTGCAGCCGACGCTGGGCAAGGGGACGAAGCTCGAGCTGGTGAAGGACGCCGGCGTGCGGGTGGACCACGCGGTGACGAACGTGGAGGAAGCGCTGCTCGAGGGCGCGGTGCTCACCGTGCTCGTCGTGTTCCTGTTCCTCAACTCCTGGCGCTCCACCGTCATCACCGGCCTCGCGCTGCCGGTATCCGTGCTGGCGAGCTTCATCGCCGTGTGGGTGATGGGATTCAAGCTGGAGACGATGTCGCTGCTCGGGCTCTCGCTCGCGATCGGCATCCTGATCGACGACGCGATCGTGGTGCGTGAGAACATCGTGCGTCACGTGGAGATGGGGAAGGACCATTACACGGCGTCTCGAGAAGGGACGGACGAGATCGGCCTCGCCGTCGCGGCGACGACCTTCTCGATCCTCGCCGTGTTCATCCCGATCGGCTTCATGCCGGGGGTGGGCGGTCAGTGGTTCAAGCCGTTTGCGTTGACGATTGCGTGCTCCGTCTTCGTGTCGCTCTTCGTCTCCTTCTCGCTCGACCCGATGCTGTCGGCCTACTGGCCGGATCCACATCAGACCGAAGACCAGAAGTGGTGGATCACGAAGAAGCTCGACCGATTCAATCACTGGTTCAATCACCAGGCAAATCGTTACCGCAACGTCATCGCGTGGGCGCTCGACCATCGGTCCGCGATGGTGGCTCTGGCGATCGGCACCTTCTTCGCCTCGTTCACGCTGTTCGCCAGCGGTGTGACCGGGCTGCTGGGCGCGTTCGTCGGCATCGCCCTGCTGGTCTGGGCGTTCACCAGCAAGCGACTGGCTCGGCTGCCGAAGATCGCCGTCGCGGCCGTCGGGCTCGTCACGTTCTACGCACTGCCGAAGGTGATCGCCACGTCCGGGCTGGCGTGGCGGACGGTTGGCGTCGGGTTCTTTCCGGAGGACGACCGCGCGGAGCTGATCATCGCGATCGAGACGCCGCCCGGATCGAACATGGCGTACACGCGGCTCAAGGCGCAGGAGGCGGCTCGCATCACGCGCGCGCATCCCGAGGTGAAGTACACCTACACCACGCTCGGCGGCGGCGCGTCCGGCACGGTGGACGTCGGGAACATCTACGTGCGCATGGTGCCCAAGAGCGAGCGCAGGGAAAGCGCCGAGCAGTTCGCGACGCGGCTCCGCGCCGAGATGAAGCGCGTGGCCGGGGTGACGCTGGCGGTGTTTACCAGCGACTTCGGCGGCGGTCAGAAGCAGCTCCAGTTCCAGCTCAGGGGCAACGATCTCGCCGCGCTCAACCAGGCGGCGGAGCAGGTCATGGACGTCGTGCGGAACACGAAGGGGGCGGTGGACATCGGTCTCTCCACGAAGGGACAGAAGCCCGAGCTGGAGGTCGATCTCAACCGTGGCATGGCGGGCACGCTGGGAGTGACGGTGGGGCAGATCGCGCAGTCGCTCCGGCCGGCCTTCGCCGGGATCGACGTGGGCGACTGGCAGGATCCCTCCGGCGAGATGCGCAAGGTGCAGGTGCGGCTGGTGCCGGAGTCGCGGAAGAATGCCAACGACCTGCGTCAGCTC
>JBJMNM010000701.1:0-3618 GCA_045804305.1 Gemmatimonadaceae bacterium
GACCTCGTCGATCCAGCGCGTCTACAACGCGACGACGAACACCTTCAGCTGGCAGAAGCTGCCGCGCACCTTCGGCAGCTGCAGCGATGACAACTCGGGCACCGTCACGCCGCCGACTCCGGAGGTCGCCTCGGTCACGGTGACGCCGGTAGGCGCGACGATCACCGTGGGCAGCACCCAACAGTACACGGCCACCGCATACGACGCGGCCCACACTCCGATCCCGAATACGTCATTCACCTGGGGCGCGACTCCGGCGAGCGTCGCGACGGTGAATGGCACCGGCTTGGTAACGGCCGTCGCGGCCGGCGACGCGAAGATCGCCGCGACCGCGGGCACAAAGAGCGACACGGTCACGCTGCACGTCGGCACCGTGGTCGGGCCGCCCATCCCGGACATCCGCTTCAGCGAGATCCATTACGACAACGGCGGCGTCGACGCCGGTGAGAAGATCGAGATCGAGGGGCCGATCAATGCCGTGCTCACGAATTGGAGCATCGTGCTCTACGACGGCAATGGTGGCGCGGCGTACAACACCACCGCGGTCAATGGCACGCTGGCCGGCACCTGCAACGCGCGCGGCGTGATCAGCATCGACATCGCGGGCATCCAGAACGGGAGCCCCGACGGCTTCGCGCTGGTCGACGGCAACGGCACTCTGGTCGAGTTCCTGTCGTATGAGGGCAGCTTCAACGCCGTGGGCGGCAAGGCGGATGGCGTCAAGGCGACGGACATCGGCGTGTTCGAGACGGGCTCCGAAACGGGAACGTCGTTGGCGCGCAGCGCGGACGGCACCGGCTGGAGCAAGGTAGGGTTGATCCCAGCGCCCGCCCCGCAGCCGAGCTTCGGATACGTGAACGCCTGCGGTGCCCCGGTGGGACCGCCGCCGCCGCCCGCGACGACGATCACCTTCACCGGTCGCGATGTCGTACCGGCCCTGGGCGGGCCGGTCCCGCTGCCGGTCGGCTTCGAGGATCAGCTCTTTCCGACGCTGCGGGTGAACGGCACCGCCACTCCCTCGACGTTCACCTGGAAGTCGGAGACGCCGAGCATCGCGAGCATCGACCAGCTCGGTGTGATTCGTGCGCTCGCGCCCGGCACCGCCACCTTCCGCGCCACGGCCGCTGACGGCACGACGGCCACGATCGACCTGCCGATGACCGCGGGCGTGCACAGCACCACGAACTACACGGGCAACACGCTGTTCGGCGAGCCGAAGGACGCCGACGCGAGCGACGACTTCATCATCCGTCGCCCGGAGTACACCACGTCGTTCAACCGGAACCGCGCCACGCCCAATTGGGTGAGCTATCACATCGATGTCGATTATCACCCGTCGGGCATCGACCGCTGCGACTGCTTCACCTTCGATCCCGAGCTCGTTGCCGCCGGCTTCAGCGCATATACGACAGCCGACTACACGAACTCGGGCAGCTTCGCCGGCTACGGCATCGATCGCGGACACCTTGCCCGCTCGTTCGATCGCACCGCGGAGAGCCTCGACAACGCGGCCACCTACTACTTCTCGAACATCATCCCGCAGGCGGCCGATCTGAATCAAGGACCCTGGAAGATTCTCGAGGATCAGCTCGGGGACTCGGCTTACAACTTCAACAGGGCGGTGTACGTCATCGCCGGCGCGTACGGCAACAAGGGTACGCTGAAGAACGAGGGGAAGATCACCATGCCCACGGCGGTCTGGAAGGTTGCCGTGCTGCTCCCGCGCGACAAGACGCTCGCCGACATCCACTCGCCCAGTGACATGACGGTGATTGCCGTCATCATGCCGAACGACCCGGGCGTGCGGAACGTGCCGTGGGAAACCTACAAGACGACCGTCGCCGAGATCCAGCACCAGAGTGGCTACGATCTCCTGGCTGCGCTGCCCGACAACATCGAGTGCGCGGTCGAGCAGAGCAACTGCCCGCCGACCGCCGCGATCTCGGGCGACAAGACCGGCATGGAGGGCGGCACGCTCACCTTCAACGCGATCGGCTCGTCCGATCCGGATGCCGGCGACGCGCTCGCGTACACGTGGACCTTCGGCGACGGCGGCACCGCAACAGGGCTCAACGTGTCGCATACGTTCAACGTGGATCAGGGGAGCTATCCCGTGACCGTCACGGTGAACGACGACCATGGTCACACCGCGCAGGCCACGATGACGGTCGCGATCGCGAACGCGAACCCGACCGCCTCGTTCCCGTCGGTCGCGCCGGTCGTCGAGGGGAGCAGCTTCACGCTCTCGCTCACCGGGGCGACGGACCCCTCACCCGCTGACGCGTCCTCGCTGCGCTACGAGTTCGACTGCGGCGATGGTGCGGGCTACGTACAGTCGGCGTCGCCCAGCGTGTCGTGCAACACCACCGACAACGCCACGCGCGCGGTGAACGCCAAGGTCATCGACAAGGACGGCGGATTCACCAACTACTCCGGCACGGTCACGGTGGAGAATGCGCCGCCGGTGATCACCAGCTTCACCACACCGTCGTCGCCTACGTCCACCGGCGCGCCCGTGACGGCCACGGTGAGCTTCACCGATGTCGGCTCGGGCGATACGCACACGGCCGTGATCGCCTGGGGCGATGGCACCACGTCCACCGTGGCCGGCTCGGCGGGTCAGGCGACCGCAACCCACACCTACGCCGCGACCGACTTCTATACGATCACCGTCACCGTCACCGATGACGACGGCGGCTCGGCGACGCGCGCGTCGTCGGTGCTCGTGGTCTACGACGCGAACGCCGGCTCGGTGACGGGTGGCGGGTACGTCCGCGGCGCCGACGACGGCAAGGGTGCCGACAAGACGCACTTCACGCTCGACGCCCGGTACGCCGGCGCCAGCACGCCGACCGCCCGCTTCGACCTGCGCACGAGCGAAGGCCTGGCGGTGCACGGTGACGCGTTCAGCTACCTCGTGGTGAAAGGCGCCACGGCCACGATGCGCGGAACGGGCACGCTGGCCGACGGCACCGTCGTCGGGATTCTCGTCAGCGTGCGCGACGGCAAGCTCGCGGGCGACAGGATCGACCGCGTGCGCATCAAGGTGTGGAACGGCGCGACGAACGACGTGCTGTTCGATACGCAGGCAGGAGTGGCCGAGCTGGCCCCACCCGCCACGATCGTCGATGGCGGGAACATCACCGTCCATCGCTGAACCGCACCCAACGACGAACCGGTGACCGCGCGGCCGGCTGTGCATGCACAGCCGGCCGCGCGTGTAAACAGCCTGTCGAGACTGGCAGATGGTTCGGAATTCGCAACAGTGGGCGGGGTCCCGCGTCGCGACCTCATCCACAACGAGCCATGACACGCCCGACTCCACCATTCGTCCTCGTCGCAGCACTCCTCCTGAGCTGCTCTTCGAAGCATGAGAACGTGGTGCACGTGATCGCCGAGCAGGCACCGGGGCTCAAGAAGAGCGCGCCGGTGCAGTACCGTGGGGTGGAGGTGGGACTCGTGAAGGAGGTCTACTTCACGCCGGGCGGCGTGCGGATCGACCTGCTCATCCAGCGCTCCGACGTCCCGATCCGCACCCAGGACACCGTGCGCATCACCTCGGTGGGCGCGTTCGGCCAGCAGGTGGTGGACATCACGCCGGGCGTACAGACCGCCCCA
>JBJMNM010000702.1:0-12375 GCA_045804305.1 Gemmatimonadaceae bacterium
CGTGCGCCGTGACTTCGTGATCGATGTACGCCTTGTCGAACGCCGCGCCCTTCGGCATGGCGCCCAGGCTGTCGTGCCACGCTGCCGCGGCGGCCTGGCTGTTGTCGCCCGCCGGCACCTCGGGAGTCACGTTGATCTTCTTCGCCAGCGCCTGTCCCTGCGCCCGCAGCGCGTGGTGGTCCCTCATCATGTCGCGGCCGAATGCCTTGACATCTGCACTCGTGCCCTTGCTTGCGGCGACGCTGCCGTCGGAGCTGTCGGCCACGTTCGCGGCATCGAGCACAGCGAAGATGTTCGCATCGGTCATCGTGGGCGCGGCCGCTGGTGCGGCCGTCGACGATGGCGCCGCGGCCATCGCGGAATCATGCGCCCTCGACGTGTCGGCGGTGTTATCGCTCTTCGAGCATCCGGCCACCAGGACGACCGCCGTGACGAGACCAACGGGGATACGGATAAGACTGCGCATCGGACCTCCAGAGTGAGCCATTCGGGTTCAGCCTCGGAACGTCGGCGCGGTTTGCAAAAAGCATGACGGCGGCCTGACCGATCATCAAAGGGCATCTTTGTGACTGCCAAAGCGGCTGAGCTCGCATCACATGGCGTAGGTGATGCCTCCCACAGTGACCACCTACCCAAGGACCGATCTTTTGGGGTTCGGTGTAGGCCCAAACGTGAGCCGGAGGCATTGAATGGCGCGTCGTGGGGACGTTCTGCTGTGTCTGCTGTCGTGCGCCGCCGCCCTCTCGTGTGGGGACGGGGGCTTCTCGCAGCAGGTCGCACAGGCCGCCGCCACCGTCACCGGGCAGCCCGCCCTCCTCGCGACGGCCGCCAGCTCACAGCGCCACATGGGCTTCGATACGGGGACCTATCCCGGGGACGCCGCCATGCATGCCTGGCGCACCGGCGGCGCGCCATACGAGTGGGCAGGATACTACCTGCCCAGCCCCTGCCACCCCGACGAGAGCTGGTCCGGCAAGCGCGACACGGTCACCGCGATGGGCTACGGGCTCGCCGTGCTGTACGTCGGACAGCAGACGTGGGGTCGCGTGCCCGGCAAGCCGCACAGGATTCCGGTGACCGTCACCAGGAAGGTCAAGGTGCGCGTCGGCAAGGGGAAGAAGCGCCACACCGTCACGCGCACCGTGACGCGCACGGTGATGCGCACCGCCCCGCCGCCGAAGCCCACCGACAGCTGCAACGCGGACTTCGTGAGCGCGCCGCGCGGCTCCACCGAAGGCTTCGATGCCGCCGACCGCGCCGAGCGCGAAGGATTCGCGCACGGCACCACGGTGTTCCTCGACCTGGAGCGCATGGACGCGTTGCATCAGGCCATGCGCGACTACTACACGGCGTGGGTGAACGCCGTGCTGGTGGATGGACGCTACCGCCCGGGCATCTACGTGCACACCGACAACGCGAACCTCGTGTACTCGGACGTGAAGCGCGCGTATCTCGCGGCGGGAATCCGTGACGAGCCGCCGTTCTGGGTCGCCAAGTCGGTCGGCTTCGACCCGAACAAGCTGCCGAAGGAGATGGGACACGCCTTCGCCACCGTGTGGCAGGGCGTGCTCGACGTGGAGCAGACCTGGGCCGGCCACAAGATCCCGATCGACGTGAACGTCTCCGGCCTGCGCAACCCGTCGGGCGGCGGCGGGCTGGCGAGCTTCGTGAGCATGGCCCTGATGAGCAAGATCAGCGACTAGCTACCGGCCGGCCGCCCCCACGGCACTGGTTCCGCGCAACATCCGATCGAAGAACTCGCTCGTCGCGCGATCCACGCGCACCCAGTTGGCGTGCCGCATCATGTGGTGCGTGTCGTCGGGGATGACGATCTCCTCGTAGCGCACGCCCGCGCCGGCGAGACGCCGCGCGAGATCCACCGTGGAGCTGAAGCGAACGTTCCGGTCGTCGTCGCCGTGGATGAGCAGCACCGGCGACTTCCACGTGGCGATCGCGGATACCGGTGACGACTGCCAGGCCAGATCCGCGGCACGCTCACGGTCGGTCTTCTCGTAGCGCCACTCCGTGCCCCCGAAGCGGCGCCCGCCATCTGCGGTGAAGTCGTGCACACCGTGAATGTCCACACCGGCCGCGAACAGATCCGAGTTCCGCGCCAGTGCGAGCGCCGTGAGATACCCGCCATACGACCCGCCATAGATCCCGATCTGCGAGGGATTCACCGTGGGCAGCGTGCGCAGGTACTCTGCTGCCGCCTTCACATCCTGGTACTCCGCCGCTCCCTGCGCACCGGCATTGGGGGCGCGATGAAAGTCGAAGCCGTAGCCGATGCCGAGGCGGTAGTTCACCGAGAGCACGGTGTAGCCGAGGCTCGTGAGATACTGATTGAGCGCGTAGGCGTTCGTGTAGTAGTCCGAATAGTGCCAGCCGAGCAGCATCTGCCTTGGCGGTCCACCGTGCACGTACACGATCGCCGGACGGCGCTCGCCTCCCCGCGCACCGGCCGGCTCGAACAGCTGCGCGTGCACCTCCACGCCGTCGGATGCGCGAAAGGTCACCGCGCGCGGCGCAACGAGCGCGCTCGATGGAAAGTCGGCCGGGATGCGATCGGCGCCAATGTACTGTGGCGCGCCTCCGCGCACGGGCATCGTCGCCACCAGAGGTGGACGCTGAGCCGTGGCCCCGATGAACGCGATGCGCTGGCCGTCGCCCGTGACGATGGGCGTCCACTCCAATCCGGTCCCGGGCGTGAGCACCTCCGGCGCAGCCCGGTCCACCGGCACTCGCACCACGTGACGGCGCTCGAGATCGTCCGGCGCGGAGCCGGCATTCGCCGCAAACAACAGCGACCGGCCATCAGGGCTGAGCGAGATGTACTCGGCCATGAAACGACCCGGTGTGAGGAGAATTGGTTCGCCTCCAACGTCGTTCATCGAGTACAGGTGCGGCCAGCCGTCCATGTAGGAGAGAAAGACGATGCGACCGCCGGCCGCCCAATGCAGGTTGTAGTTCCCCTGCGTGCCGGGCACCGAGCCACGCGGCGTCTCGGGGCTGCGCCACAGCACGTGCGCGTCACCCGTGGCGGCGTCGCCGATCCAGAGTGCCCACGGCTGCGGACGCTGGCCCAGCGCGGGCTCCGGTGGTCCGCCCATGCCTGGCCGCCGCACGAACACGAGGCGCGTCCCATCGGGCGACCACTGCGGCGCGGCATCACGCGACGTGGAGGGTGCGATCCATCGAATGCTCGTCGAGTCGCCGGCGTAGATGCCGACGAAGGCGTGATCGCCGCGGTTCGCGACGAAGGCGAGGCGCGATCCATCTGGCGACCACTGCGCATCGCTCACGTCGCCGCGCACCGTGAAGAGCTTCTTCGCCGCGGCGCTGCCATTGATGGGCACCGTCCAGAGCTGCTTGTCGCGCGAGAACACGACCGCGTCCCCACGCGGCGATATTACCGGATCGTCGCCGTCACCAAGCAGCATGGGCGTGCCGCCCGCGAACGGGACCGACCACACCTGGATCTTCGGCGCGATCGGACTCGACGTCGGGTTCGGTGAGGCGCCGTCCCAGTTGCTCCCATGGTCGCCGCCGCGCACGTAGACGACGTACGCGCCGTCCTTCGACAGCGAGACGCTCGTGAGCTCCTGCCCGTCGTCCGCGGTGTACGCGGTGAGCTGCCGCGCCTGGTAGTCGGGGGCGTCGCTGGCGAAGATGTTTCGCCGTCCCTGCTCGTTCAGCGCCCAGGCGATCCGGCTCCCTGAGGGCGCGGCGGCAAGCTCGTTCGGGAACGGATAGCTCTTGATCTGCTCCAGCGTGAAGCGTGAGGAGCGTTGTGCCGAGAGCGGGAGCGCGGCACCGGTGAACGCCGCGATGGCGATGAATGAGCGAAGGCGCATGATCCAGGGAGGGGAGCAGAAGGGGTTGGCCTCGGATAATGGAGGCCAACCCCTCGTACGGACAGTGCGCGTGAATCGCTGCTCGTTGTCTGCGCCGCCGCGATCATCAGCCCGTGGCAATCCGGCGGAGCGCCTCGAGCGCCTGCACGGCGCCCGGGCTCGGCAACGCTCCGTCCGCTGAGGCGCTCACGAGCTTGTCGTCGCGATGATAGAGGTCGTTGCCGAAGTAGAGCTGGCCGTCGCGCATGTACGCGGTGCCGTACGTGATGTACACCGGGAGCTTGCGCGGCAGCTTCACCGTGTTGTTGTCCGTGCCCTGCTCCATCTGGGTGACCTTCGCGGCGTCCCAGCCGAGCACCCACTCCGCCAGCTCGGTCGCCCTCTCGACGCGGATGCAGCCGTGACTGAAGGCGCGGACGTCCTTGTCGAACAGCTCGTGGTTGGGCGTGTCGTGCAGGTAGATGTTGAAGTCGTTGGGGAAGAGGAATTTCACCAGGCCGAGGGCGTTCTTGCCGCCGGGCTTCTGGCGGATGCGCGTCGCGCCGCCGTCCTTGTAGTACTCCAGGTTCTCGCTCTCGAGATAGCCCGGATCGGCCGCGATCTTGGGCTCGATCTCCTTTGCCTGGATGTCCGGGGTGATGTTCCAGTACGGCCGGAACACGACCGTCTCCATCGAGTCGCTGAAGACCGGCGTGGCCTTGTCCTCGTACTCCTGGCCCACGATGACCTTCATGTCGAGCGCCTTCTCGCCCTTGTCGAACGCCTCGAGATGAAAGGCGGGCACATTCACGATCACGTAGCGCGACCCAAGCGCTCGGGGCATCCATCGCTGCCGCTCGAGATTCGCCGAGATCTGTCCGAGACGGTACGCGGCGGGGACGTTGAGCGAGTTGAGCGTCTCGGTGCCAAGCGCGCTGTCCACGGCGATGCCATGGTGCGCCTGGAACTGCGCGACACCGCCCGCCAGCGCCGCGTCGTACACTGATGGCGACGCTGTCGCGACGGTGATACCCTCTGCAGCCAGTCGCGCGCGGAGTGCGGCGAGCCGAGCGGGCGAATCCCTGTCACCGATCTTGAGTGCCTTGCCCTTGGGGATCGTTCCCCATCCTCCCTTCGCGACTACGGCGCGGAACCGCGTCAGCTCCTTCTGAAGGCCGGCATAGTCCTCGTTCTGTGGCCGCATCGCGTTGATCGCCTTGTCGAGCGGCATCTGCCCGAGCGTGCGAACGAGCGCGCTGTCCACGTTCTCATCCTGCGGATCTATGTGCCAGCTCTGGGCGATCGTGCGCGGGTCGACCTGCCCCGTGAGCAGATCTTCGCCGAGCGCGGTATATGTGGCCGTCAGGAGCACATCGGCGTCGGCGAGCTGTTGCGCGGTCGGCTGCGCGGCGCGGCGCACGTTGGCGATCGCGTTGGCGAGCTCCGAGACTGGGTAGACGTCGAGCTTGAGCGCATCGGCGCTGGCGTTCAGCACGGCGCTCGTGAGCGCACCGGCCCGATCCTTCTCCAGACCGTCGCTCGTCAGCCAGAGCGGAGTGTCGCCATAGTGCTTGTACAGGCGCTGCGTGTGCCCCCAGCTCTCCTCGGTCAGGCCTGCGGGGCGGGTGGCGGCCAGACGCTGGGTGATCGCCGCCCGAAGTGCCGCCACGGGTACGCCCTTGACGGCCGTGAGGTTGGCCGGCGACCACGCTGCCGATCGACTCACGTCGCCGGTGGAGTTCTGCGAGCCCTTTCCAGAGTCGCTCGTGGAGCAGGCGTCGAGAAGCGGGGCGAGCAGCAGGAGCACCGCGGCGTGGCGGAGCCTGGTGATCGAGCGGTGTGAAGTCATCACAATGGTCTCTCGGTCGCGGGAAAGGGGCCGCAGTCGCGGCCCCAGCCGTATGCTTGCCATGAAAGGCGAGATATGGGCCAGCAGACCGGGAAATGATCAGCGAGATCACAGGCTGGTGAGGGAGAGCGGCCTTGAGGCCGCGCGGGTACACATATGACAGAGGGAGGCCGGTTGGCCTCCCTCTCGCGTTTGGCCCGCCGGCCTTGCCCAACGGCTTGGAGCTCTGCATGTGACTGCCGCGCAGTCACCCCGGTGTCGTTGCCCAACGCCTGTCCACGGCGCGTACTTGTACTCGATTGGGCATCTGACTCATCAAAGGTGGCGTCGCCGCCATTCGACAACGGCACCGAGGTGCGACGGCGCGAGCCGTCGGGTACTGCACGTCAGGCACTTCGATCGATGCATCCCTTGTAGCTCGGATTGTTGAGCTCCGCCTGAGGCACGGGCAGGTTCACGTCCGTACCATACGCGCCGCCCTTGAAGAACGTGCCGGTCGGGAAGACCTGATCCTGGGGGCGGCCGTACTGGCGAACGAGTCGCCGCAGATCGCCGAGCCGCTGTCCACGACCGTAGGTCCAGAACGCCTTCTCGCGGAACTGGAGTGATACGCGAGCGGTCGGCGTGCCCGGATCCACCAGCGCGGGCAGGACGGCGCCGACCGGTCCGCCAATGGTGACCGCGTTCGACACCTTCGTCGGTCCGAGGCGCAGTGCGTCGAGCGTCGCCAGCCAGCCGGCGATGTCGCCCGCGGCGAGCCGTGCCTCGCTCTCATAGAGCCGCGCGTCGATCCCGCTCACGACCGCTACCGGATCCTCGTCGCCCTGGTTCGGTCCATCCGTCGACCAGATGAGCTGCCCGACCCACGGCGTGGACGAATCGAAGGCGCGTCCGCCGAAATCCGTCGGGACGCGCGGGTCGCCCTCCGAGAAGAACGGCAGGGCGTTCCTGAGCCTCCCCACCGCATCGACGCTGTCGCCGACGACGTAGCGCGCTTCGGCAAAGTTGAGCTCCCAGATGTTGTTGATGATCGAGGAGTTCTTGAAGGTGACGTTGTACACGTAATCCGTTGGAACGGCCGAGACGGCCGTGGCCGCGGCGGCGTACTGCTTGAGATCGATCAGTGCGCGTGCCTTGGTGATGCGCAGTGCGTTCCTGGCGCTCACTGACAGGGCATCGGAGGAACTGCCGAGCGCCGCAAGACCCGCGTCCGTGGCGGCGACGGCCATCTGATAGAGCGCGTCGTTCGTCACCGTCTCGCCGTAGATCAGCTTTCCCTGATCGTCGTACGAGCCGAGCGCCTGGCCATTGCAGTAGGCTTCGGCAAGCTGTACGAGCGTGTACGCCTTCACGAAGTACATCTCGCCGATCTCGCCCTTCGCGGTGGGCTTGTACGTCTGGAGCGCCGCGACGGCCTGCTCCGCCGTGAGGCGCGCACGCTGAAGGTCGCGGTACACGCGCTCGTTGATCGGATCGTCGTTGGGGACGGAGCGCGAGTCGGCTCCAATGCGTTCGGCGAAGGTGTCGCCGGACTTCCACTCGTCGGTCAGGTACCCGCCCCAGAGCCACACGCTCTCCTTCCCGGCTGTGTCGGCGCCGGCCGTGATGGTGACGAGCCGATACAGGGCGCCGAGCCGCAGGCCTTCCGCGCCGGCGATGGACTGCGTGGCGCCGGCGGGAATATTGTCCGGATCGTGCGCCTGGAGCAGCGGGTCGGTCAACCGCGAGCAACCGACCGCCAGCAAGGCGATGGTGGCGCCGCGAAGCAAACCGAGAGGCCGTCCGGGTCGAATGGGATGCATGGCCATGGGCGAGGTCTCAGAAGCCGAGGTTGAGGCGCACGGTGAAGTACGAGGGTGCTGGCGCCGTCTGGAAATCCGACGGCAGATTGCCGTACTGGTTGTAGTCGCTCTCCGGATCGATGCCGCTGAAGCGTGTCCACAGCGTGAGGTTGCGCGCCGAGAAGGTGATGCTGGCCGTCTGCGCGCGGAGGAGGCCGGCGACGCGCGCCGTCGGCGTGTACGTGATCGAGAGCTCGCGCCACCGTACGAAGTCCGCCGGCTCGATGTATCCGGCCAGCGTCTGCGAGGGATGCTCGCGCATGGCGACGACGCGTGCCTGCTCGTCCAGCGACGTGCTCCTGTCGCTGAGGCCACGGCAGTTGGACCGCGACTGGCACCGGATGCGCTCCGTGCCGTTCAGGAGGTAGTGTCCGCCGCGATACTCGAACAGCGCGGTTATGCGCAGGGCACGGTGGAGGAAGTCGAAGCTGTTCGTCAGCGATGCCTCGCGCGTCGGCGCGGACGCGCCGATGAAGGTCGACGAGTCGTCCACGCTCAGCTCGTTGATCGTGATGATGCCGTCGCCATTGGCGTCGTTGACGTTGGTGATCCGCCGCGCCCACCACCCGAACAGCGGATAACCTTCCTGTTGCCGCGTATCCGCGCCGATGATCGGCGGGACGTCGCCTAGGGTGACCAGCCGGTTGTGGTTGACGGCGCCGTTGAGCGTGGCGGACCAGGCGAGGCGATCCGCATCGAGAATCTGGGCGGTCACCAGCGCTTCCAGCCCGGCGTTGCGCACCTTGCCGATGTTCTCGTTGCGGACGTCCACGCCGGTTGCCGAGGAGGGCGGCAGCACGCGCGGAATGAGTGCATCGCGCCGAACCTTGTCATAGTAGGTCAGCTCCGTGGCGATCCGTCCGCCGAAGAATCGCGCGTCGACACCGGTCTCGAGCTCCATCGCGCGCTCGGGCTTGAGATCGCCGTTGCCGACGCCGAGCGCGGTCAGCCCCGAGATGTCGGTGAAGTCGCGGTTGAAGAGCGCCGGGATGTAGTACCGCTGTGCGTCATTGGGGCCGGGCTGTACACCCGAGGCGCCCGTGGAAAGCCGCAGGCGAAGCTGATCGAGCGGGCCGAACTTCGGGAAGAACGATTCGTCACTCACCAGCCACGAGACACCGAGCTTCGGGTAGTACACGCGCTGGAAGTTCGTGCCGAAAGCGCTGTTCTGATCCGAGCGCACGGCGCCCGTCACGAACAGGCGGTCGCGGAAGGCGACCTGCTCCTCGATGAATGCGCCCAGCGTCTTGGTGATGACCGTGCTCGACGCAGCCCCGAAGACCGATCCGCCCGTCACGGTCTCGGAGCCCGGGGCGAGATTGATCGAGGCAGCCGTGTTGCCATTGCGCTGGTAGTGAACGTACTGGGTCCCGATCGTCGTCTTGGACGCAACGCCGTCGAACGGATTGACCGTCGCCGTGCTCGCGAGGTCGAAGCTCGCGTTGCGGATGTCGGCGCGGTTGTCAGTGGCGAAGCCGAGCCGCTGCGTGCCGAAGTTGGAGCAGTCGCCGAACCGGCACAGATCGCTGTCCAGCCGATCCGTCTGATCGAGGCCGACGTTGATGCGGTTGGAGAGCCAGCTCGTTGGACGCCAGTTCCCGTTGACCGACCCGATGAACCGGCCGATCTTCTGCTCGACGATCTCCTGGAAGATCTCGGAGGGGACGAAGCGTCGATAGCCGTGCAGCGGCACGCCGTCCGTGCTGTTGCCGTTCGTGGTGAATCCCGGCCCGCCGTACGCGTTGGAGAGAATGCCGGTCGTATTGTTGTCCGTCTGCGGCAGGCGCTGTTTGCTGGCGATGAACCCGAGCGAGAAGGTGACGTCCGTGGTCGGCGTGGGATCGATGGAGATGTTGGTGCGCGTGTTGAAGCGCTGATACGCGTTCGGATGGATCTGCTCATCCGGATAGGTCCGGCCCTGCTGCGACCAGTAGTCGAGGAAGAAGCCCGGAATGCGCGTCACGCCGGTCTCGGACTCGGTGGCAAGCGAGGAGTAGTAGCGCACCGCCTCGGTTCCGCCGGAGATGGCGACGCCGGCGTTCTTCCGCCGTCCGGTGCCGACGGGCGAGACCTCGGGATCGTCGAACAGATTGTACGTCCGCAGGCTGTCGGCGACGCACGTGCCGGCGGACACCTGGGTGAGACGACACGTCCTGTTGGTCGTGCTGCCCGGAGAGTGGCCCGCGAGCGTATAGGCGGTGGGATACGTGTTGAGATCCTTCACGACGCCGCCTTCCAGGAACCCCGTCCACCGGGCGGATCCGGCGCGCCCACGCTTCGTGGTGATGACGATGACGCCGTTCGCCGCATCCGTCCCGTAGAGCGTCGCGGCGGAAGGTCCCTTCACGATCTCGATGTCCTGGATCTCGTCGGGATTGATGTCGCTCACGCGGCTCGGAGCAGTTCCACCGATGCCGATCGAGGACGAGCCAACGTCGCTCGTCATCCGGACGCCGTCGATGATGTAGATGGGATCGTTGCTCAGCGTGAGCGAACCGGCGCCACGGATCCGGACGCGCGCCGAGCCGCCGGTCATGTTGGGTGGCGACACCACGACGCCAGGTACGCGCGCCGTGAGCAGGTTGTCCACGCGCGCGATAGGCGCGGTCGCGGTGAGCTCGGCGGCGTTGACCGTGCCGACGCTGTTGCCCAGTTCCACGCGTCGCTGCTCACCGGTGGCGGTGGTCACGACCTCCTGCAGCTTGACCACGCTCGGCTGCATCGTGAAGTCGAGCGTCGCCGTCTGTCCGGCGGTGAGCACGACGCTCTTCTTCTGTTCCAGATATCCCACGCGCAGGACGCGGACATCGGCCGTGCCTGGAGGTACGTTGCGAATGGTGTAGCGGCCGTCGGCGTTGGTGATCCCGAAGAGGCTCGTGCCCAGCACAAGCACGCGGGCCTCCGGCACCGGCTCGCCGGTTGTGGACGCAGTGACTCGCCCGCCAAGAACCGCCGACTGCGCCGCGGCGACCGATGCGGCGCACGCCAGGAAGGCCACGGACATCGCGCCGGCGACGGAGCGACCGGGACGCCTGTGCAGCATCATGCTACGAGTCTCCATCGAGAGAGGGACGCGCCGCCCGGAAGGATGGTCGGGGGGGCCGTGAGCGACGCGCGATACACGACGGCGGCGACCACGAGACTCCCGCGCGCGCGCGCGAACCGGGAGTCGGTGGCGACCGACACGCGTAGTAATGCGATGGAGACGCGAGGCCGGCGAGCGCGATGGTGCAGGGCGTTCATCCGGCGGGACGAGCCGTCGCGAACCTTGTCGCGACGCTACAGGATCGCGCGCAGCCTCGTCTGCAGGTGCTCCCGATACGTCCGCGAGAGCTTCAGCTGCGTGTTGTCCTTCAGGATCACGACGTAGTCGCCGGCGAACCACGCCTGCATCTCCCGGATGCGGTCGAGGTTCACGATCGTGCTGCGATGGATGCGCGAGAACTGCTCGGGATCGAGCAGCGCCTCCACCGTGCTCAATGTCTCGCGGATGAGATGCGTCGCGGTGCCCGCGTGCACGCGGACGTAGTTCCCTTCCGCCTGCACCCAATCCACGTCGGAGGTTTTCACGAAGTACACGCGGCCGTCGGTCTTCACGGTCAGGCGATCGGTGTGACGCGGCGGCGCGTGCGCCGGCGCCTGCTCGACACCGGGCAGCGCGCCGTCGCCTGCGAGCACCTGGGCGAGCAGCGCCGCGAGCCGTTCGCCGCGCTGCGACGAGAGCGATCGCTCGAGATGCTGGCGCGCCCGCTGAAACGCGGCGTGAAAGCGCTCGGCCGTGACGGGCTTGAGCAGGTAGTCGAGCGCGTGGACTTCGAACGCCTTCACGGCGTATTCGTCGTACGCGGTCACGAAGATCACGGCCGGCATCCGCTCCGGTCCGCGAGCCGCGACGACCTGAAGCCCGTCCACGTCGGGCATCTGAACGTCGAGGATGGCGAGGTCGACGGCGTGCGCATCGAGCGCCTCGGTGGCCTCCACGCCGCCGCTGCACTCGGCCACGATCTGCACGTCCGGCTCGGAGCGAATGAAGCGTATGAGTCGGCGCCGTGCAATCGCTTCGTCATCAGCGAGGAGAACGCGAAGGGGCATGGTAGGAGCTCCCGTGCTAACCGACATGGCCGAGCGAGGCGCGCCAACCCGGCATCGGGACGGCATGGGCCAGGGGCGTGATGCGAAACACGATCTCTTGCGAGTGACGGCGGCCGGCTGGCGCCACGTCCACACGGAGCGACGAGGTGGGCGCGGCCAGCGCGCGGGCCAGGATGTAGTCCATGACGGCGTGCACGATGCCTGGCGGCACGTACGCGCCCATGCATGCTTCGTCGACGGTGGTGTGAACCTCGATCGCGGTACCGGTCAGCTCCGTCTGCACGTCGAGGCAACACTCCAGAAGCGTCACCTCGTCGCGCACCGTGCGGACACCCTGGCCCACGGAGCGCAGCACGGTGCGGAGGAGATCACCGAGCCGCTCGACGACGCGCTCCGTGCGCGCCGGATCCGCGACCGCCAGCGACGCCGCCGAGCTCAACACGCTGAGCAGAAAGGGCGTGTGGAGCGCGATGGCCGTGGCATCCACGCGCGATCGCGCGATCGCCGCTTCGGTCCGCGCCGCCGCGACGCCGCGCGCCTCGTACCACGCCGTGAAGTCGCGCGCATGCGACCACGCAAGCAGCGCGAAGTAGATGCAGAGATCCAGCGTGAATGGATTCACGTTCACCGCCAGCAGCAGCTTGCGGTCGTCCACGCCAACGGAGAAGCAGATCCACAGGTGCAGCGCGCCGATGAGCACCGCCATCACGAGGTGAAAGCTGATGGCGAGGAGCAGGCGTCCCCGCTGGAGACGCACCGC
>JBJMNM010000703.1:0-11657 GCA_045804305.1 Gemmatimonadaceae bacterium
GCGCTTCTGCTCCAGCGCGGCCGCGAGGGCCTCGGCGACGACGACACCGTCGTGCGACCTGGGCTCGAGCGCCGTCGCATAGCGCATCCCGACGGGCGCCTGTTCCCCGATGGCCGCGCAGACGGCGGCGAACCGCGGGCCGGCGTCCGCAGCCCACTGCACGCGCTCGCGCCACAGCACCGCGCCATGTTCGGCCAGCGGCGCTTCCCACACCGCGATCCGCTGCTCCGCCCGTGCGCCCGTGTTGCGCACCACATCGCGCAGCGCCGCGTTCCGCTGCGCCAGTGCGTGCCGATAGCGCTGAAGGGCGGCGAGGTAGGGGCGGGATGACAGCGCGAGCAGGATGTCGAGATAGCGACGGCGAGCGGTCGGCGCGCCGGCGACGAGCTCCACGTCCGCCGGCGAGAAGAGCACGCAGGGCAGGGCACCGAGCGCGTCGCTCAACCGCTGGGGCTCCGCACCGTCCAGCTTCACGCGCTTGCGGCGGCCCTGTCGCTCGAACCCGGCGGCCAGCTCGTGATTCGCGCCGCCCTCCGCCCGCGCGGCAATGTGAAAGCCCGGCGTGCCGAAGCGCACCACGTCCACGTCGCGTGCGCCGCGAACGGAGCGCAGGAGATGGAGGTAATAGATGGCCTCGAGCAGGTTCGTCTTCCCCTGCCCGTTCTCACCGACGATCGCCACGCCCTGCGCCGGAAACGCGAGATCCACGCGCGCGAGATTGCGGAAGTCGCGCAGCGCCAGCGAGCGCAGCACGACGCGCCCGACGCCAGCCATCACCTGCCGCTGAATTTGGCCGGCCGCTTATCGAGGAAGGCCTGCATCCCTTCCGCCTTGTCGGCCGAGGCGGAGAGCATGCCGAAGTACGCGGCCTCGAGCGCGATCGCGTCGTCGATCGCCATGTCGAGCCCGCGGTCCACCGCCTCGATACAGTGGGCCACGGCCAGCGGACCATTTGCCAGGATCGTCGTGAGCATGGCGCGCGCGCTGGTCATCAGCTCCGCCGCCGGCACCACGCGATTCACGAGTCCGATGCGATAGGCCTCCGCGGCATCGATCGTCTCGCCGGTGAGCAGCAGCTGCAACGCGCGGCCCTGACCCACGAGGCGTGGCAGCCGCTGCGACCCGCCGTAGCCGGGTGTGATGCCGAGCTTCACTTCCGGCTGCCCGAACTTGGCGGTCTCGGACGCGATACGGATGTGGCACGCCATGGCCAGCTCGCAGCCCCCGCCGAGCGCGAACCCGTTCACGGCCGCAATCGTGGGCTTGGGCGAGGTCTCGAAGCGGCGGAACACCTGCTGCCCGCGCACCGCGCGCGCCTTGCCGTCCACCGCCGACTGATGCGCGAGCTCGCTGATGTCCGCGCCCGCCACGAACGCGCGACCGGCGCCGGTCAGCAGGATGCCGCCGATGTCGTGGCGCCGCCGCGCCTCGGCGATCGCGATGCGGAGCTCGGCGATGAGCGCATCGTTGAGCGCGTTCAGCTTGTCGGGACGGTTGACCGTGATCGTGGCGATCCGGTCGGCGACGTCGAAGGTGAGAAGCTCGTAGGCCATTGTCGGGTGCGTCGGGACAGGGGTCGCGAGGGTCATTGAATCTACATGCACGGACCGCAATTTGCCCTGAGCCCGCTTGCCTATGGCCGAATGGATCCGACGTGAGGGTTCGAAGAACAGGTTTCGGTACGTCCACGCCGACGGGCGTCCTGTGCGCGACGCCCGGACGCTGGCGCGCATCGACGCGCTCGTCATTCCGCCGGCCTGGAAGCACGTGCACATCGCGGCGAGCTCGCGCGCGGAGATCCAGGCCTGGGGCCTGGATGTGAAAGGGCGGAAGCAGTATCGCTATCACCCGCGCGCCGTGGAGCGCGGCCAGCTTCGTAAGTACTATCGCGTGCGCGAATTGGCGAAGGAGCTGCCCGAGCTGCGCGCGCGCGTGCGAACGCATGCCGCGTCGCGCACGCCGTCGCGCCGAGCGGTGGCCGCCGCGGTGGTGCGCCTGATCAGCGAGAGCTTCTTTCGCGTGGGTGGCGAACGCTACGCCGAGGAGAACAAGACGTTCGGCATCGCGACGCTGCGCAAACGGCATGTGCAGATCGGCCGCGGCCACGTGACCTTCGAGTACTTGGGGAAGCGCGCCATCAAGCAGCGACAGGTCGTGGCCAACCGCGAGCTGGCGCGGCTGGTGAAGCGCCAGCTCGCCTCGCCCGGTGCGCGCCTGTTCCGCTATCAGGAGGGCTCGCGCTGGCGCGACCTCACGGCCCGCGACGTGAATGCGTATCTGCACGAGACGCTCGGTGTTCGATACAGCGCGAAGGACTTTCGCACGTGGGGCGGCACGCTGCGCGCCGCGACCGTGTTGGCGGAGCTCGGACCGGCTCGCACGGTCACCGAGGCGAAGCGCAACGTGGCGACGACGATGCGTCTGGTGGCGTCGGAGCTCGGCAATACGCCGACCATCTGCCGCAAGTCGTACGTGCACCCGCTGATCGTGGCCCGCTATCTCGACGAGGGCGAGACGATCCGCCTGTCGTCGCGGCACCGCACGAGCCCGGAGGGATACGCGCACTCTCCCGAGGAACGGGCGCTGATCCGGTTTCTCGACAGGCACTTCCCCGAGCGGCGGCGGCGGGCTCGAGAGAACGCGGATCGCGCGACGGAGTAGAATTCAGGATGCCACGCCGCCTGCCCATCGCTTCCACCTCGCTTGCCCGCGCGCTCGACGAGCATTCGGCGCGACTCGCGCGGTGTCGGCGCTGCTCGCCGGGCGCTGGGGTCGTGCCGATCGTTTCGGGCGCGCGGGCACCGAAGGCCATGCTCGTTGGCCAGGCACCCGGTCAAACGGAGATCGGCGGTGGGCGGCCGTTCGCCGGCCGGGCAGGTCGCACACTGTTCAGATGGCTGGCGCGCGCGGGACTGGACGAGCCCACGGCCCGCGAGTGGCTCTACATCTCCGCCATCACCCGCTGCTATCCGGGACCGCATCCCGCCGGGCGAGGAGACCGCGTGCCTTCGCCGCGCGAGCGAGCGCTGTGCGGGGACTGGCTCGCTGACGAGCTGCGCATCATCCGGCCACCGGTGTTGATCCCCGTCGGACGTCTGGCGATCGATCGGTTCCTCGGTACCGGCGCGCTCGCCGACCTGGTGGGGCGCGAGCACGAGGTGGAGCACGAGGGGGGACGCTCGATCGCGATCCCGCTGCCGCATCCGAGTGGGGCGAGCAGCTGGATTCACGCACCGGGGAACGCCGCGCTGCTCGAACGCGCGCTCCGGTTATTGCGTGTACGGTTGGGCCTCGACGCAACTGACGCACGGGGCGTGGCCTGACCGTGCGCGGATTCCTGCTCGTCTTCTCGCTGCATCAGTCGCCGAGCGCCTCCGGGGATGCCTGGCTCAGCGCGGACAAGCTTCAGCATTTCTTTACGTCGGCGTTCGTGCAGTCCATTTCCTACGGCGCGCTGCGCGGGGTGGGCGCCGGTCATGGGGCGGCATTGACGGGTGCATCGGTTACGACGGCCGCGGTGGGCGTGGGCAAGGAGCTCTACGACGCTGGCCATCGCGGAGACCCGAGCGCGCGCGACCTCGTGTGGGACGCAGCCGGCGCCGGGTCGGTCAGCCTGCTGCTCGCGCGCACCGCGCGGTAGGTCAGGGAAAGACCGATTATCGGCGACATCACGCCAATCGTTATATTGGCAGGGACCCTTCCCTATGAGCCCGGCATGACTTCGGCCCGAACAAAGTTTCTCATCGGCGGCGCCCTCGTGCTGGGCACGGCGGGGTACCTCATGGCGACGTCCATCAAGGACACCGGCATGTACTACCTCACGCCGACGGAGCTGTCCACCAGGCTGGCCGCCGATCCGACGTTCAGGAACACCGGGGTGAAGATCGGCGCGCGCGTGGTGCCAGGATCCATCCAGCGCGTGCCGGGCGGCCGCGAGTACGCGTTCCGCGTGACCGACGGCGCGCAGGTATTCCCGGTCGTGTATCGCGGCATCGCGCCCGACACTTTCACGGACGGCGTGGACGTGGTGGTGGAAGGGCGCATGGGTGAGGACGGCACCTTCCGCGCGACCACGCTGCTCGCCAAGTGTGCGTCGCGCTACGAGAACGCTCCAGCGGGCGGCGAGAAGTACAAGCAGACGCCGGGCTACAAATCGGGCACGGGAGTCCGCGCGTGATCCTCGTCGGCGAGCTGTCCTTGTGGGTCGCGTTGCTGATGGCCGCCTGGACGGCCGTGACATCGTACGCTGGCGGCGCGCTGGGCCGAGAGGATCTCATCGCGAGCGGCCGGCGTGGCCTGTATGCCACCACGGCGATGATCGTGCTCGCGTCGATCGGACTGTGGACTGCGCTGCTCACGCACGATTTCTCGCTCCGGTACGTGGCGTCGAACACGAGCGCGAACATGCCGAAGGTCTATGTGTTCGCCGCGTTCTGGGGCGGACAGGCCGGCTCGATGCTGTTCTGGGCGCTGATCCTTTCGTTGTACTCGGCGGTCGCCATCCGGTCGTCGCGCGACAAGGCGCGCGAGCTCGCGCCGTGGGCCTGTGGCACGCTCGCGGCGATCCTCGTGTTCTTCATCGCCACGACCTGCTTCAAGGCCAACCCGTACGATCGCCTGAGCTTCGTGCCGGCCGACGGGCGCGGGATGAATCCGCAGCTCCAGAATCCGGGGATGGCGATCCATCCGCCGAACCTTTATCTCGGCTACGTCGCCACCGCGATCCCGTTCGCGTTCGCGATTGCCGCGCTCGTGACGCGCAAGCTCGACGCGGAGTGGCTGAGCGTCGTGCGGCGGTGGTCGCTGGTCTCGTGGTTCTTCCTCACGGTCGGCATCACGCTGGGCATGTGGTGGGCCTACGTGGAGCTCGGCTGGAGCGGCTACTGGGCGTGGGATCCGGTGGAGAACGCGTCGTTCCTGCCGTGGCTCACCGGCACGGCGTTCCTGCACTCCATCATGATCCAGGAGAAGCGCGGGATGCTGCGCAAGTGGAACGTCGTGCTCGTCGTCACGTCGTTCCTGCTGGCCATCTTCGGCACGTTCATCACGCGCAGTGGCGTGATCGAGAGCGTCCACTCGTTCGCCCAGTCGCCGGTGGGCACGTGGTTCGCCACGTTCTTCTTCCTCTGCACGGGCGCGACGATCTACTTCGTCGCCACGCGTCTCAAGGACCTGGAGGCCAGGGCCGAGCTGGAGAGCATGGTCAGTCGCGAGGCCGCCTTCCTGTACAACAATCTCGTGCTCGTCGGCATCGCGTTCTCCGTGTTGTGGGGCACGCTGTTCCCGATCCTCAGCGAGTGGGTTCGCGGCTCGAAGATCACGGTGGGTCCGCCCTTCTTCAACACCGTGAACGTCCCACTCGGCCTCCTGCTGCTCGGTCTCACCGGCGTGGGTCCGCTCATCGCATGGCGCAAAGCGTCGACGTCGAACCTGCGGCGACAGTTCGCCTTCCCTGTGTCGTTCGGACTGGCCGGCGGCGTGCTGCTCGCCGCGTTGGGCATGCGGAACTTCCACGCGCTGGTGGCGTACACGCTCGCCGCGTTCGTGGCGGGCACGATCGGCCAGGAGTTCTACAAGGGGATCCGCGCCCGGCACTCGTTGCATGACGAGTCGATCCCGCGGGCGGCGATCCGCCTCGTGGCGCGCAATCGGCGCCGCTACGGCGGCTACATCGTGCACGCCGGGATCGTGATCCTGTTCTGCGCGTTCGCCGGTCTCGCGTTCAAGAAGGATCACGACGTTCAGATGAAGGCGGGGGAGACGAAGGAGCTCGTCGATCCGCTCGGCCACCGCTGGCGCTTCGTGAGCCAGGGCGTTTCCACCTCGGAGACGCTCAATCGCTTCGTCACGGCGGTGGGGCTCGAGGTCTGGCGAGACGGCGTGCGGCAGGGAATCCTGACGAGCGAGAAGCGGCAGTACTTCGACAGCAACAAGCAGCCGCAGTTCGAGCCCAGCACCGAGGTCGGCATTCGGACGTCGGCGGCGATGGACCTGTACGTCGTGCTCGCGGGTGTGCGCGACGAGACGGCCGAGCTGCGCATCAGCTTCAATCCACTCGTGGTGTGGGTGTGGATCGGCGGCATGGTCATGGCCATCGGTGGCCTGATCGTGATGTGGCCGCAGGCGGAGCGCCGGCGCGCGGGCGGGTACGTGGCCACGCTCGAGCCGGCAACGCGCCCCGCGCTCGCTGGAGCGCGTTGATGCATCGCCGCGACTTTCTGGGCCATGCGTTGCTGGGCGGGCTTGGCGCGCTCGCGGCGCCCGCGCTGCTCGCGCAGAACGCCGCGCCAGCGCAGGGCACCACGTCCAACCTGTTCGACATGAATCAGGAGGCCGCCAAGACGGTGCGTCGGCCGCCAAAGCCCGGTGCGGTTCCGTCGATGACGGCCGACGACCGGGACGCGCTGGAGCACGAGCTCCGCTGTCAGTGCGGCTGCACGCTCGACGTCTACACCTGCCGCACGACGGACTTCTCCTGCCAGGTCTCGCCGGTCATGCACCGTGACGTGATCTCGCTCGTGGAAGGCGGCTACTCGGCGCAGGAGATCCTCGACGCGTTCGTCGGCACGTACGGGGAGCGCGCGCTGATGTCGCCGAAGCGGGAGGGTTTCAACTGGGCAGGCTATCTGGTTCCCTTCGCCGCGCTGGGCGCCGGCGCGGTCGCGGTGGCGACGGTGCTGCGCCGGATGCAGCGTCGCACGAGGCCCGCGTCCCTCCCGATCGCGCCGGCCGCGCCAGGTGACATTCGTGCCACGGCGGAGGAGCTCGCGACGCTCCAGGCAGCGATCCGCCGGGATACGTGATGCTCGCGCTCGTCGTTGGAACGCTGCTCGCCGTCGGCGCGCTGGTGTACGTGCTCTTCCCGTTGCTCGCGGGGGCGATGACCGCGCCGGCAGGCCGCCGCGCCACGCGGCGGGAAGCGGCGACCGCCGTGGAGAGTGAGGCCGTCGTTGCGTTGCGGGAGATCGAGTTCGATCGCGCGACGGGAAAGCTGTCGGACGTGGACTACGAGGAGCTTCGCGCGCGCTACACCGAGCGCGCACTCGAGGCGATGCGCGCCAGCTCGGCCGCGACGCCGGGAGATGCCGCCGAGGCGGCGGTGCTCGCCTATCGCGAGCGACTGAAGCGCTGCGTTCGCTGCGGACCGAGGCCTGAGCCGGACGCGGTGTACTGCTCGAGCTGCGGCCTCTATCTCGCCGGCAAGTGCGCAAGCTGCGACGCGCCCGTCACGGAGCCGGGCGCGTCGTTCTGTACGTCGTGCGGTCACCAGCTCGCGGCGTAGCGCTGCCCAGGTGAGGCGCGGGTCCGCCGGCCGATCTCAATTGGCGGCGAAGCAGTAGAGGAGACCTGCGCCGCCCGTCGCGACGAGGTTCGCCTGTCCACAGCCGCGCGACGGGTGGGCATAGTTCCACGACGTGCTCCCGCCGCCGGTGCGGTCGTGGTGGCCGACCATGGCGCTGCCCGTCGCCGCGTTGCTCGTCCAGTTGCTGCACGTGGTGTCGAACGTGCCGGGCAACGCACGACCCTCCCAGTCCGAGCCGGTGAGGACGTCGTGCATGTTCGGTGTGTCCCCCACTCCATTCACTGGCTGTCCTTTCTCGTTGAGCGCGTTCAGCTTGTTGATCTGGTTCCGGTCGCGCACGATGTCACCGTGCAGGTCGGGGACGTCCCTGGCGATCAGCGCGCCGCGCGCGTTGTGCCAGGGGCCGGCGCCGATGCGCTCGCGCGCGTGAATCGGCTTGCCGTCGGCGGCAGTGCCGCTCAGGTACGCCCGCCACGCGCGGCCCGCGGGGAGCTGCGCGCCCGCCGCCTGAGCGAGCGAAAGGCAGTGGGCATCGGCACCCTCGAGACCGCCGAGGTTGGCGCCGTCGCCCTTGCCCACGCTGGTGATGAAGAAGGTCATCGGAGCAGCCGGCTGCTGAGCGGGCGCCGGATTCTGTGCGCCGGCAGTCGCTGACAGCGCGGCGGTCGCGAAAGCAATGATGTGCAACGAGGTACGCATGTGCTCTCCAGGGTGATTGGGCTGGGGTACTGCTGCGTCAGATCATCGCGCCGTTGGCGTATGGAGTGCCCTTCTCGAACCGGTCCACAGCCAGCACGTCGAGGTCGAAGGTCGTGCAACGGCCGTCGTCGATCAACTCCGCGACGGCGAGCCCCGTGGCGGGCGCCATCATCAGTCCATGCCCGCTGAAGCCGGCGGCAACGATGAAGCCGGGCAGCGCCGGATGCTCTCCGAGCAGCGCATTCTGGTCGGGCGTCATCTCGTATAGGCCCGCCCATCCCTCGACGACTGACCGCACGCGGGCCGCGGGATAGCGCCGCTCGAGGGCTGGCAGCAGCTCGCGCTCGAGCCGCCCGTGATCGCACTCGAAGTTCTCACCCTCGGGCTCATCGTCGCGGGACCGGCCGATCACCAATCGCTCCGGCTGGGTCGACGTGCGCGCGTCATCCAGCCGCCAGTGACTCCCGTCGGGATCGAAGGTCATCGGGATGCGCGACGGGAGCGGCGCCGCCAGCTCGAGTCGGAAGAGATGCTGACGGACGGGCGCGATCGGCAGCGACACGCCAGCCATTCGCCCAACGTGCGCCGCATACGCGCCGGCCGCGTTGACCACGATCGGAGCGTCGAGCCCGCGCTCGGCACTCCCTGTACGCACGCGCACTCCGGACACGCGACCACCGCAGCGCTCCACATGCACGACTTCACCGAGCACGTAGTCGACACCGGCCCGCTCCGCCATGGCGCGGAAGCCAGCGAGCACTTCGCGCGGCTCCAGATATCCATCCTCCGGTCCGAACACGCCGAGCACGATGTCGTCGGTGACGAGGCCTGGCACGTGAGCCCGGATCCGTGCGGGTGTCCATTGCTGCACGTTGGCACCGCTCGCACGCTGTCGCTCGAAGCGCTGCGCCAGTCGCTCGGCGCGCTGCGCATCGGCCAGGAAGAGGTAGCCGCGCTGGCGGAACCACGCGCGCGAGCGATGGCCGGCTGCATGCGCGAGCTCGTCGAAGCGCGCATAGTAGGCCACACTGCTGCGCGCCATGGCGACGTTGAGCCGCGAATCGTATTGCTGCCGCACTCCACCGGTGGCCAGCCGCGACGAGGCGCGTGCGTAGGTCGGATCGCGCTCGACGACCGCAATACGAGCGTCACCAAGCCGCTGCCGGAGGTGGAGCGCGATGCTCGAGCCGATGACTCCGCCTCCCACGACGACCACCGCTGCGCGGTCGGCCGATGCTGCGCTTCCGGTACGTGGCGAGAGCATCGGGGAGTTTGCAGCTACTCCCGGGCCGGCGCCAGACGCCTCGAAGACTCGCTATGGGGCTCGTTCGTGCACGCGGCCTTCGCGAATGACGCGCCATGCGCCGTCATTCCCGACGAGCTGGTACGCCTTCTCGAATCGGAGCGCCTCGGGGCGCGGTCCGGTGGCGGCGCCGAAGCGCTCCGCATGGAAGTAGAGCTGCACCGTATCGCCGCCGACGCGGAACACGTCGGAAGCGCGGATGATGTATCCCGCCTCGCGCCCACTGCACCGCGGTGTGTTCCTGGGTGCGTCGCGCACTGGATCGCAGCTCCCGCGCACGACGCCGCGATTCTCGAGCGCGCGCAGCACGTCGCTCGGCAGACTGTCGCCCCCCTCGTAGCCTTCGGTGCGCGGGAGACGGCGCGGGTGAGCGCGCAGCACGAGGTCCGGTCCCACGTCGAACGACGCGCGCACCGCGGCGTCGTAGACGCCAGCTTCCGCGGATGGTGCGAGCCTCGCGGTCTGGAGGCCGCGACCACGGGCGACGTTCGAATCATCGGGGCCCGCGGGTCCGCACGCAGCGACAAAGATCGCGGCGATGAGGACTCGCCGGCCGGCAGCCGTGCGTCTCACTAACGCTCCACCGCCTCCAGACGCCGCTTCGCGATCCCGATCGGGATGAGCGTCGCGGCAATGCAGAGCAGCGCGGCCGCGCCGAAGCCGACGAACATCTCCATCGGATACGTCCGCGTTCCGAAGAACTGCGCCGAGAGGTAGCTGTACACCGGGCGCGCCTCGAGCACGACGACTGCCGAGATCAGCGCGATGCTCGCGATCATGAACACCAGTCCGCCGAACGACGTGGGAATCTGCGCCGCGTTCTCCGTCTCGAACTGCGGGAACAGCGTGCCGAAGCCCAGGGCCATGCCGCAGAGTGCGAGCGTCATGAAGGCAATCGTCATCACACTGACGGCGAACATGAAGTCGCTCACCTGCAGGAGAGCATCCGTCACGCCGACGATGCCGAGCGCGAGGACGAGCAGCGGCGTGGTGCCGACCCAGAACTTGGCCCAGAGCAGATCGCGCACCGGCATGGGGCTGGAGCGCAGCAGCCAGAGCGTACGACCCTCGAGGCTCACGCTCGGGAAGATGAAGCGCGCGGCAATGGATGCGAGCACGAACCCGGCGAGCACGAGGTTCAGGAACGGGACGACGTTCACCAGGAAGAAGGTGATGCCTTCCCCTCGCAACGGCAAATACTTGATGTTGAAGACGTACACCACCACCAGCACGGCGAGCAGGATGAGCTGCGACCATTGGGTCGTGTCGCGGAAGAACAGGCGAAGCTCCTTGAGCACGAGCTCGCGCCGCAGGTTTCCCAGTGAGCGCAGCGCACGGTAGCCGGCGCGGCCCGACGCCGACTCGCGCGCGAACCGCTGCCCGCTTTCCTGCGCCTTGCTGAACCCGATCAGGTAGAGCCGGCGGTGCAGCAGCGCACCCAGCACGAACGCTGCGGCCGCGGTGCTCCACAGCAGATACATCGACACCCAGTCGGGCCGATAGTTCAGCCAGCCCAGCACCGCGCGCTGCACCCATTCGCTCGGCAGGAATGGCGACGTGGGCGTGCGGAGGATCGTCACGAACTCCATGAGGGAACGAAATCCCTCGGGGCGGGCGAGTCGCTCCGGCCGCACGATGCGGAACAGGAGCACGATGCCGCCGGCAGCGAGCACCGCGATCACGCTCAGGATGTCGCGCGTGCGCCGAGCCGGAAAGATGTTCACCAGCAGCAGCGTGATCGCGCTGCCGACGACGGCCGGCACGATCAGAAAGGGCACGAACACCGCGATGACGATCAGCGGGAAGAGCGGTCCCCCGTGATACGCCACGCCGAACGCCGCGAACATCGGGGTGGCCATCAGCACCACCATCCAGCTCGCGTTCACGCCCGTCTCCAGCAGCTTGGCGCCGTAGAGCTTGAGCCAGTCCACCGGAGCCGCCACGAGCAGGTCGAGATCGCGCGCCAGGAAGAAGCTCGAGAGCGCGGTGATGATGTTCGACAGCAGGAGCAGCGAGAAGAATCCGATGAGGATGATGCCGAGCAGCTTCCCGGCGAGAAACGGCCCGAGGTCGGGCACACCGCGGAAATACACGAGCAGCTTGTACAGCACCGTATAGATAAACGACCAGAACAGGGTGCCTATGACCGCGAGCACGGCGAACCGCGCACCTCGCCCGCGCTCGTTGGCCATCGCCCGCGCGCGCGCCGTGAGCCACTTGGGCAGGAGCAGGAGTCCGAGCGAAGGATCCGGCCGTGTCGCGGCCTCAGGCATCCAGCACCTCGACCAGCTCGCGCGCCGCGTTCTCGCCCGTGAGACGCAGGAAGATCTGCTCCAAGCCCTGCGTCCCCGC
>JBJMNM010000704.1:0-4946 GCA_045804305.1 Gemmatimonadaceae bacterium
CGTACGTGAACGGCGCCATGACCCTGGCCATCTTCGTCCCGTCTCTGGCGTTCGCGGAGTCGGCCTGGCGGGACAACGCGCCGGAAGTGCTCGGATATGTCACGGCGCTGTGCGCTTTTCTCAGCCTCTCCGGCGCATTGCGCCTGTCGCGGTCGGCGGCGCGAACGGGCACGACCCTCGCCGTCATCGTGTTCGTCATCGTCGCCATCAGTGCACAGATGCATCCGCTGCCGGGGCTGGCCATCACGATGGCCCTCGTCGGCACGGGGCTGCTGAGCGCGAGCGTCACAAACCTCGTGCGGCGCGTCGTGACGGACGAGGTCGCGAAGACCACCCTCTCCCGCCTCTACCATCACGCCGCCGAGAGCATCGACGCACGCGAGCAGGTGCTGAAGATCGTGTCGCACGATCTGCGCAACCCGCTGCACACCATCTCGATGTGCGCGTCGCTGCTGATCGACGTCCCCCTCCCGGCAGACCAGCAGACCGAGCATCTCAAGCGGATCAAGCGCGCCGGCGAGCGCATGAATCGCCTCATCCAGGATCTCCTCGACGTCGCCAAGCTCGAGGCGGGCCGCGTGGGCATCTCGGCGCGTGAGCTCGACGTCGCGCCGCTCCTCGACGAGGCGTTCGAGATGCTCACGCCGCTCGCGCAGGAGAAGTCGGTGCATCTCGAGCGCAACGTCGCCGAGCGTCTGCCGCGCATCACGGCGGACGCGGGGCGCGTGTTGCAGGTGCTCTCGAACCTCGTGGGCAACGCGATCAAGTTCACGCCCGAGGGTGGGCGCATCGTGATCGGTGCCAAGCCGACCATCGGGGGGGTCGAGTTCTTCGTGAGCGATACCGGTCCGGGCATCCCGCCCGATCAGCTCGAGCGCATCTTCGGGCGCTTCTGGCAGGCGGATGCGGCGGACCGGCGCGGCATCGGGCTCGGGCTCACGATCGCGAAAGGGATCATGGATGCGCACGGCGGACACCTCTGGGTGGAGAGCCGGCTCGGCGAAGGCACGACCTTCCGCTTCATCCTCAGCACCGTGCTGCCCACCACGAGCGAGCACGAGCGGCGCCGCCGCGATACGATCGAAGCCGCGCGGATGCAGCCGCATCGCCCGGGTGCGGTGACGCTACCGGCTGACCCGAAGCATCAGCACGTCGTGTGACGGAACGGTCACCGCCAACTCGGGTCCATTCGTCGTGACACTCGCGTGCGTCCACAGGTCGCGGACGCCGGCAGCACGCGTGTCGATCTTCAGATCCGCCCAGCGAATCGCCGCCGGCGCCGGCGTCGCGCCGCGATTGAACACCGCAACCGCCACGTCACCGCCCGCGAGCGGTCGCGTCCAGATCTCGACATCGCCGGAGACGGAAACCCGGCTCCCCTGCCGACCGTCGCGGTCCTGATCGACGGCGATGACGTCACGGTTGGTGAGGATCGCTGCGATCGCCGGCGTCATGGTGCGCAGATCGTTGCCGGCGAGCAGCGGCGCAGCGAGCATGGACCAGAGGCTCATGTGCGTGCGATACTCGGCCTCGCTCATCCCGCCATTGCCGATCTCCAGCATGTCGGGATCGTTCCAGTGTCCCGGCCGAGCGTACGGTGCGAGCGGCGCCTGACCGAAGCCGATGCGCGTCATCGAATCCCAGGCATCGCGGATGTCTCCGGTGGTGCGCCACAGGTTGCCCCCGACGTCGGCGCCCCATTTCCAGACGTCCAGCCGCCCGTACTGGCAGAGACTGTACACGATCGGCCGGCCTGTGGCCTGGAGCGCCTCGCCCATGATCTGATAGACGGCCGGCATCTCCTCGTCGGTGTACAGCGTGCGCGCCCCGCACCAGTCGTACTTCAGGTAGTCGATGCCCCAGCTCGCGTAGGTCTGCGCATCCTGTCGCTCGTGCCCGTAGCTTCCCTCGTAGCCGGCGCAGGTGTTCGGTCCCGGTGACGAGTAGATGCCGAGCTTCAGTCCCTTGCCGTGCACATAGTCGGCGAGGGCCTTCATGTCGGGGAATTTCCGGTTGGTCTGGATGTTCCCCGCGGCGTCGCGACCGGCTTCCCAGGTGTCGTCGATGTTCACGTATACATAGCCGGCCTCGCGCATGCCGTTGCTCGCCATCGCGTCGGCCATCGCGCGCACCGCTGCATCGTCCACTCGCCCAGCGAACCTGTTCCAGCTGTTCCAGCCCATCGGCGGCGTGCGAGCCAGCCCGTTGTCGGCGACCTTGCGCGGCGCGGGAAGCGGATTGCGCGCAGGCATCGCACCTTCGCCCGCCGGGACCCGACGCGCGACGGACTCGGTCGGCGGCAGCTCGGGGCGGCGGCGGGTGGAGAGATGGAGCTCGTCACCAACGAGCCTGCCCTCGTAGGTCACCTTCCGCTCGCTCGTTCCATCCATCATGGAGCCGACGAGCGTGAACCCCTCCGGACCGCCCGACCCGTCCACGATGCGGTAGAGGAATTGCGTCGAGCGAATCGTGCCGGTGATCCGCGGGCCCTGCTGCTGGAGGTCGAAGTACACCTTGCGCACGGCGCCGTCGGCGTTCGAGTTGTCGATCGCCCAATTGCCGGTGAGTGGGGCCGGCGATGCACCAACGGCCTCCGCCTTCCGCACGGTGTCGCCGTCGATCTCGAGCACGACGACCGTAGCCATCGGGTCGGTCATCATTCCCGCCACCTGGAGCTGCGTCTCCCCATTGACCGTCCGCAGCTCCAGCGGCGCGCTGTCGCTCAGGCGATAGGCGCGCCTCACCGCGTTCTGCATCCTGGGCAGGGCGAACGGCACGCGCGGCGCGGTGAAGAAGGTGACGTACAGCTTGCCGGGCTTGGCGGTGATCCGGTACTCGTTGTGCGCCAGGAAGAGCGGCCTTCCCGCGAGATCCTTCGCGCCCTTCGCGCTCGGCTCGCCCAACTCCTCCCCGAAGGGCGTGGGCCGCGCGCCGTAGACCGCCTCGCCGTTCACCTTGAGCCAGGCGCCCGCATTGCGGAGGACGTCCTGTGCGGGACGGGGAATCTCGCCATTGGCCTGCGGGCCCACGTTGAGCAGATAGTTTCCCCCTTTGCTCACGATGTCCACGAGCTTGAAGATCACGTCGCCCGGCGACTTCCAGTCGTGATCGTCGGTGCGGTAGCCCCAGGTGTGGTTGAGGGTCGCGGGCACCTCCCACGCCTCCGTGCTCACCCCGCCGGGAATCACGTTGTCGCCCGTGCTGATGTAGTCGCCCCCTTCGCCAAGGCGGCCGTCGATCAGGGTATTCGGCTGGAGCGACCGCACGAGCTCCGTGAATCGGTGTGCGCGATCGCCGGTCATCATGCGCGGCGTGTCGAACCAGAGCAGCGCCACCGGACCGTATGCCGTGAGCAGCTCCCGCACCTGTGGCTCGGCCTTGCCGCGGAGGTAGGCGTCGAAGTTCTTGGCCGAGTCGGGTCCGAAGTCCCACGTGTTGCCGGCGCCGTTGGGCTCGTGCCAGTCCTGCGCCTGCGAGTAGTAGAAGCCCAGCCGGATCCCCTGTCTGGCGCAGGCCGCGGCGAGCTCCTTCAGGACGTCGCGCTTGAACGGCGTGGCGTCCACGACGTTGTACGCGCTCACCCGCGACTTGAAAAGGGCGAAGCCGTCGTGATGCTTTGACGTGATCACGATGTACTTCATCCCCGCGTCCTTGGCGAGCTTCACCCATTCGTCGGCGTTGAAGCGCACCGGATTGAACTGGCGTGCGAGCTGCTCGTATTCACCGACGGGGATCTTCGCCCGGTTCATGATCCACTCGCCGATCCCTGGAACCGTGCGGCCCTTCCACTGACCGGCGGGAATGGCGTAGAGGCCCCAATGGATGAACAATCCATAGCGAGCATCGCGAAACCAGGCGAGGCGGGCTTCTCGCGCCGGATCCGGGGCGCGTGGCTGAAGCTGTTGTGCGCTCGCGGGCACCGCCGAGCCGGCGAGCAGGGCGAGCGCCAGCATTCGGCGTTGGAGCATGTGCCGGGTCGTAGCGGTGCGACGAATCATCGTTCCCCCTGAGAATTGCGGACGCGGCGATTCTGCCTCCTGGTCCCCAGGCGCGCAACACCCGACGACCGGCGCGGTTTCGGGTAGCTTCCACTCATGCGCGCCATCGTCATCGCCCGACCCGGCGGCCCCGAGGTCCTCGAGCTGCAGGATCGCCCCCTCCCGGAGCCAGGGGTCGGTCAGGTTCGCGTCCGCGTGCACGCGTCGGCGCTCAATCGCGCGGACCTGATGCAGCGGCAGGGCAGCTACCCCGCCCCGCCCGGCGCGCCGGCCGACATCCCGGGAATGGAATACGCCGGCGAGGTCGACGCGCTCGGCACCGGCGCGACGCTGTGGCGGCCGGGCGACCGGGTGATGGGGATCGTCGGGGGCGGGGCACACGCGGAGCACGTCGTGACGCACGAGCGCGAGGCGCTGCCGGTGCCCGCCGGGCTCTCGTGGGAGGCCGCCGCGGCCATCCCCGAAGCGTTCCTGACCGCCTATGATGCGCTGTTCACCCGGCTCGACGTACGCGTCGGCGAGCATGTGCTGGTGCACGCAGTGGCGAGCGGCGTGGGCACGGCCGTGCTCCAGCTCGCGCGCCTGAGCGGCGCGATCGTCATCGGGACGTCGCGCTCGGCGGACAAGCTCGCGCGGGCGCGGGAGCTCGGGCTGGAGCACGCGATCGATGCGACAGCCGGTGATTGGGCGGCCGCGGTGGAGGCAGCGATTGGACAGAATGCCGTCCAGGCCGTCGTCGACCTTGTGGGGGGCCACTATCTGCGCGGCAACCTGCGCGTGCTTGCCCCGCGAGGCCGGCTCGCCATCGTCGGCCTGACCGGCGGACGGAGCACGGAGCTGGACATGGGTATGGTGCTCGGCAAGCGCCTGCACATCGTGGGCACGGTGCTGCGCTCGCGGCCGATCGAAGAGAAGATCGCGCTCGCGCGCGAGTTCGCCGCGCGAGTC
>JBJMNM010000705.1:0-2779 GCA_045804305.1 Gemmatimonadaceae bacterium
ATCGATGACGAAGAGGGGCTCGTTGTTCCCGCGCACGGAGTTGGTGCCGCGAATGCGGATGGACAATCCCTGCGGCGTCTGGACGACCTGCACACCGGGGAAGCGGCCGATGAAGAGCTCCTCCACGCGCAGTACCGACATGCCGGCCCAGTCGCTGTCGCTGGCGACGCGGCTGCGCGGGGCGCTCGCGCCCGCCGAGCGCATGGCCTGCGCGTCGGCGCGCAGGCGATCAGGGCTGCCGGTGCTCGTGCCGGCGCCGTCGGGTGTCCAGTCGCCGAGCGCACGTGCCACCGTGTAGCGCGTCACATCGTCGGCCGAGAGCTGCCGCCGCGACGGCGACGCCACGGCGCCGGGCCCCGCCGAGTGGTGCTCGAAGAACCGCGCGTCCGCCGGATCCGCCCACACGCGGGCGCCCGTGGCATCGGTCATCCCCATGCGATCCCAGCCCTTGGCGCCGATGTGGTCGTCCATCCAGCACTCGTAGAACACCGCGCTCGGCACGACGTCGGTGCTCCCCGACGGATGCCAGGGCCGGCCGAGCACCACGCTGGCCGCCGCCATGGCTGGCGACTCCTTGCGCAGCCGGCTGCGCACGAACAGAAAGCCGATGGGCCGGCTCGCGGGGGTGCTGGGCGCGGTGACATAGCCGTTGTTCGTCGGGCTTCCGCGGTCGCGCGAGACGATGTCGCAGTCCTCGAACACGGCGGTGCCGGCGCCGAACACGAAGTCCACGCTTCCGGTGATCTCGCACCGGTGGAAGTACGAGCGGCCGGTGTTCGGGAAGAGCGTATCCTGATGGCCCGTGACGCGGACGTCCTCGAACGACGCGCGATCGGCCTGTCCGTCGATCGCCAGCGCCACTCCCTGCACGTTCCTTCGCCTGGTGGAGTCCTCGGCCGCCTTGCGGAGGTTGCCCGCATAGTCGAAGGCATTCTCGACCGTGAGATGCTCGGCATGAAAGTCCGGCGCGGTCACGCGCAGCGTGAAGCTGCCCCGGGTGCCGTAAGTGCCGCCGTCGGGCGCACGATCGTCGGCGATCGCATCGTAGGTGAGGATCGTGCGGTCGCGACTCTCGCCGATCAGCGTGACGTTGGCCCGGTCGACGGAGAGCTTCTCGCGGTATCGCCCGTCGCGCACGAAGATGGTGGCACGCTCCGACCCATCGGCCGGAAGCGCCCGCAGGGCAGCGCCGATCGTGTGATAGGTCGGCGTGCCGCCCACCACCGCGCCGTCCGCGCCCGTGAAGCGCGCGTCCACCACCGCGGTGTAGGTGGGCGGAGACGTGGCGAGCGCGATGGCCGTGAGCAGCGAGGTGGCGATCATGGCGTGGCCGTCGGAGTCCAGTCGCCCGGCATGCGGGCGACGGGTAGGTGACAGGGTGGCACGTCGCCGTCGCTGATCGCGCGGCGCGTGGGGCAAGTGAGTCTTGTCAGAACACTCCCCCGCTATAATGTTCCCGCACCGAACAAACTCGGGCCCGCATCGATCGCGCCCGTCCCTCCGCAATATCGTCCCCATGCTGCCGATGAGGAAGATCGACACCCGCAGCTTCGTCCGCGCGACGCGCTCCACGCCGCGCGACATCAACCGCCGTATCGTGCTCAACCTCGTGCGCGATCACGAGCCGATCTCCCGCGCCGACCTCGCCCGCCGGATGGCGGTCGGCCGAGGCATGGTCACCTCGCTCGTCGCCGAGCTGATCGCCGACGGCTCGCTCTACGAGGGGGCGACGATCGACGCACCGCGCGGCCGCCGTCCGCAGATGCTCTACGTGCGCACGCAGGACCGCCTCGTCGTGGCCGTCGACGTCCGGTTCAGCAAGACGTACTGCATGCTCACCGACTTCTCCGGCATCCCCGTCGCGATGGAGACGTTCGACACGACGACCGATCCGGACGCGCTCGTGGACAAGATCGTCCGTCACGTCCGGCGGCTGCTGCGCGTGAACGGCGGCAAGGGGATCTGCGAGGGAGTCGGGCTCGTCGTCCCGGGGATGGTCCACGCCGCCACGGGGACAGTCCTCAATGCGCCGCAGCTCGGCTGGCGCAACGTCGACGTGCGCGATCGGCTCGCGGAGGCCCTCGATCTGCCCGTGCACGTGGAGAACGCGCCGATCGCGTGCGCCCTCGCGCAGATGTGGCTCGGGCAGCGCGGCCGGAACGCGCCCACCAACTTCGTCTACGTCACCGTCTCGGACGGCGTGGGGGCCGGCGTCGTGGTGAACGGGCAGGTGGTGCGCGGCGAGACGAATACGGCGGGAGAGTTCGGGCACGTGCCCCTGAGCATGACCGGGCCGGAATGCCTGTGCGGATCACGCGGGTGCCTCGAGGCCTACACCTCCAACCTGGCCACGCTGACCCGATACCTCGGCAAGGAGTTCTCGCCGGCCACGGCCCGCGCGCTGATCCACTCGAGCGGGCTCTCGATCGTCGACGTGATTGCCCGCGCGCGATCGGGCGAGCGGCGCGCCGTCGAGGCGCTGCAGGCGACGGCGCGCTATCTCGGCGCGGGCCTCGCCGTGATCATCAACACGCTAAGCCCGGGGCAGATCTTCGTGGGCGGCGAGATCGCCGACGCGTGGGACCAACTGCTGCCTACGATCCGCGCCGTGATCGCCTCGCGCGTGCTCACCGAAAGCGCGGCGGCCACGCCGATCGTCGCCGAATCCGCGAGCACCTTTCCGCGGCTGCGAGGGGGGACGGCCCTCGTGGCGGCACCGCTGTTCGCCGCGCCGCGCATCGCCTAGCGGGACGCGCTCGTCGCGGCGGCGGCGGCGCGA
>JBJMNM010000706.1:0-3026 GCA_045804305.1 Gemmatimonadaceae bacterium
CCGACGTGAGCCTGTTGTACAGCGTCGGGTCGTCGAGCAGGCGACCCATCGTGCCATTCGGATTCTGGAAGCGCCCCAGCATCAGGTTCGCGCGCCCGAGGGTGCCGTTGAGGTTGTCGTAGAGTGCCTTGTTCGTCACGAGCTGGCCGAGCGTCCCCTGGCCGCGCACGATGCCGCTCGTGAGCGCGCGCATGTCGCGCGTGAGGCCCACCATGTCGGCCACCGCGCCGCTCGCCTGGGCGATCACCGCCTCGTAATCCAGCGTCGGCACCACCGTCACCGTGTCGCCCGCCTGGAGCACCGGCGCGCGCGGCGTGCCCGGCGTGATGTCGAACGCCTTGTCGCCGAGGAGTCCCATCGTGCGGAGCTTGCCCTTCGAGTCGCGACGGATCTGCTCCTGCACCGCCTGGTCGATCTGGAGGATGAGCCGGAGGTTCCTCGTCGTATCCGCGTCGACGGGAAGGAACTCGATCTTCTTCACCGTGCCCGCGAGCTGGCCGGCCACCATCACCGCGCCCCCCGTGCGGAGACCGTTGGCGTCCGGGAGATACGCGATCAGCTCGTAGCGCTTGGCGAACAGGTTGGCCGCCTGGCCGAGCTTGTAGACGGCGACCCCGATGATCGCGAGCGCGACGAAGATCACGAGCCCGACGCGCAGCTGGTCCCAGGTGATGGTCGGAGATCGTTTCATGTCAGGAGCCGCCCAGGAAGTCGCGGAGGTATGGGTCGTCGGAGGCGGCCATCTCTTCCGGCGTGCCGAAGAAAGCGATGCGGCGGTCGTGCAGCACGGCGACCTTCGTCGCCATGTTGAACACCGAGCGAATGTCGTGCGACACCACCACGCTCGTCACGTCGAGCTCGCGCTGGAGCTTCTTGATGAGCCGCGTGATCGTGCCCGTCGTGAGCGGATCGAGCCCGGAGGTCGGCTCGTCGTAGAGCATGATCTCCGGATTGTTCGCCATGCCCCGCGCGATACCGACGCGCTTCCGCATCCCTCCCGACAGCTCCGACGGGAGCTGGTCCATCACCTTGTCCGCATCCAGATCCACGAACTCCAGCTTCTCCCGGACCCGCTGCTCGATCTCGTCGTCGGAGAGCTTCGTGTGCTCGCGGAGCGGATACGCCACGTTCTCGAACACGGTCATCGAGTCGAACAGCGCCGCCCCCTGGAACACCATCCCCATCCGCTGACGGACCTCGAGCGCCTCCTCGAAGGTGAGGTGCGTGATGTCCTCGCCGTCGATGTTGACCCGCCCCTTGTCCGGAATGAGCAGCCGGAGGATCAGCTTGAGGGTGGTGCTCTTCCCCGTGCCGGACTCGCCGACGATGCAGATCGTCTCGCCCTTGTTCGCCGTGAACGAGACGTCTTCCAGGATCGGCGTGCCGAAGCCGAGGTAGACGTCCTCGAGCTGGATGATCGGCTTCGGCTCGCCGCGCTCGCGCTTGATCGCGGCGCGCTCCGCGGTATTGGGGGTGTCCTCCGCGAGCTGCTCCCGGATCGCCGCGCGCACGTCGCCGCTCTTGCGCTCGGCCACGCGCCGGCCCTCGCGACGACGCTCCGCGTCGCGTTGCTCGGTCCGCGTGGCGTCGCCGGCCATCGTGCCCCCCGTCGTCGCGTCCCCGGGCGGCCCCGCGACGTCCGCGTCGTCGTTCCCGTCGTCGGTCATGGCGTGAAGACGGAGAGAAGGATCTGCGTGAGGAAGTAATCCACGACCAGGATCAGGATGCTCGAGAGCACCACCGTCCGCGTGGTGGCCTGGCCGACGCCCTCGGTGCCGCCCGTGGTGTTGAGCCCGAAGTAGCAGCCCGAAATCGAGATGATGGCGCCGAATACCAATGGCTTCACGAGCCCCTGGATGAAATCGTTCGGGATATAGCGCAGGGTGAATCCGCCGGAGACGATCTGCTCCCACACCGTGCGCCAGTATTGCCCGCTGGGGATGCCGATGAGCGCCGTGGCGATCAGGTTGCCGCCCACGATCCCGACGAAATCGTTGATGATCGTGAGGATCGGCAGCATGACGAGCGAGGCGAGCACCCGCGGCGTCACCAGCTTCTTGATCGGGTCCGTGCCCAGCGTATTGAGGGCATCGATCTGCTCCGTCACCCGCATCGATCCGAGCTGCGCGGCAATCCCCGAGCCCACGCGTCCGGCCACCATCAGGCCCGCGAGCACGGGCCCCAGCTCGCGGATCATCGAGCCGGCCACGAGCCGGCCCACGAGCGACGAGATGCCGAATGCCTGAAGCTGCACGCTGGACTGCAGGGCCAGCACCATCCCCGTGAAGAATCCCGTCAGCAGGACGATGCCGAGCGACTTGACCCCGATCTCGTCCATCTGCTGCACCCAATCCTGGAAGTAGAACGGGCGGGCGAATGCGAAGCCGAGCGCCCGTCCAGCCAGCGCGAAATACGCCTGGACGGTCTGGAGCTTGTCTCTCGTGGCCTCGGCAAGCCGTTCGGTGAGTGCGGGCAAACGGTTATTGAGCGGGGAGTGCGGCTGGCGGACGGGACGTGCCAATGTAGGCAAAGGATATGCCGGGCGCAGCCATTCGGTTGACCCCTGCACCGCCGAGGTCTAGGTTGCGCGGCCATGACGATCTCATTGTCGCGCGCACGACTGGTCGAGCTATTGGACCGGGCTCAGGGGAAGCGGATCGCGGTGATCGGCGACGCGATGCTGGACGTCTACCTTACGGGAGACGTGGAGCGGATCTCGCCGGAGGCGCCGGTGCCGGTGGTGAGGGTCCGAGAGAGGCGATACGCGCTCGGTGGCGCGGCGAACGTGGCGCAGAACGTCGTCGCCATCGGGGCGCGATGCGATCTGGTCGCCGCGATCGGACACGACCGCGGGGGCGAGATGCTCGCGAGCATGTTGCAGGCGATCGGGGAAGATGGCCAGTCGCTCGTCCGGGGGGGCCGGCCCACGACGCAGAAGACACGCATCGTCGCGCGCTCGCAGCAGGTGGTGCGGGTGGACGAGGAGGAGGACGAGGATCTCGATGGCGACGAGGTGCGACGACTGC
>JBJMNM010000707.1:0-6291 GCA_045804305.1 Gemmatimonadaceae bacterium
GCGATCGCGGCGATCGGAACTCCCGACTCGTACTCCGTCAGTGCATCGAGTGCTTCCTTACGAACGTCTGCCTCCGCATCCGAGAGAAGCGCGGAGAGTCCATTCACTGCGCGCGGATCGGTGAACTGCGCGAGCGACTGGGCGGCTGCCGCACGTACCTTGGCTTCGCGATCCGAGAGCGCGGCGATCAACGCCGGCACCGCGCGCGAGTCCTCGAGCTTCCCCAGGGAGGCGGCGGCCGCCGCGCGGACGTCCGCGTCCTCATCCTTCAGTCGGCCGATCAGCGCGAGCACGACGGTGGTGTCGGCGCGCGCGTGACGTGGCTCAGGGAGACTGACGTGCTCCGTGGTATTCGGCATTGGGTCCGCGGAGCGCGAGTCGAGCGAAGGCTTCGGATCGTCGGGCATGCCGTACGGCTCCGAGGCGCGAGCCGAGCGACCGGTGACGCCTGGCACGATCGCGATCGTGGCGACCACCACCCCGACCGCCGCGAGCGCGAGCAGTCCTCGCGAGCGGGGGTCGTGTCTTCCGCCCGCGAGCAGCTTCTCCACGCGTGAGACGAGGAGGGAACGCTCCTCGGCCATCCCCGCCACGGGAACGCCGAGCGGCGAGGTCTGGATCCATTCTGCCACTCGAGCGAGGCAGCGTGCGAGCGCGACGCCGGAGCCCGTGCGTCGCACCGCCCATTCGTCGCACAGATACTCCGAGGAGGCAGCGATGCGCCGTCGCGCGAAGCGGTTGAGCGGCTGGATCCAGAGGACCCGCTCCACGACGCTCGCGAGTGCGAGCCAGATCGGATCGTGACGCGCGAGGTGCGCGAGCTCGTGCGCCAGCATGACGCGTTGCTCCTCGGGATCGAGCTCGGTCAGCGCGCTCTCGGGCAGACAGATCTCGGATATCCCGAGCGCGATGGGGCTGGAGAGGCGAGTGGTCACGGTGAGACGCGGGCGACGACGAAGCTTCGCGTCCGCGCTGAGCTGCTCCAGTTCGGCGAGCAGCCGTGCGTCGGAGACGGCACGTCGATCGCCGATTCGCCCGACGAGGATCAGCCGGCGCGCGACGTAGCCGAGTGCGAGCGCCAGCGCGCCGAGCGCCCAGATCGCCGCGATGACGGTCTGCATCGACAGGGGCGTGGCGAGCGCGGCGATTGCCGGAGACTCCGGCGGCGACGCCGTGTACGCGGGTGAAGTCGACGCGGACCCGTCACCTGTCGCATTCCCTTGGGCCGACGTGGGCGCAGCCGGGATATGCGCCGCGTCATGCGACGTCGTGATCGCGGCGGCGTGCGTGAGCGAGACGCTGCCCACCGGACGAAGCTCCAGCCCAATCTGCGCTGTCGCGCTCAGCAGGCCACCGAGGAGCGCTGCCTTCCACAGAATGTCGGCGGATGCCGGCGTCCACTGGCGAGCGCGAGTCAGCCCCCATGCCAGCGCCAGCAACGCCGTGCTGTGAATGAGATACGTGAGGAGCCAGGCGAGTACCGCGGCGGAGAATGTGGCGATCATGGCGAATCTCCCTTTGGTGCCTGAGCGTCTTCGATCATCCGCCTGACACGGGCGAGATCGCCCGGGGTCATGTCCGACGCGGAGATGAGGTGATTGACGAGGGCCGCGGGATCGCCCGCGAACAGTCGCTCGGTCAGCTCGCTCACCATCGAATGCTGCACGTCCGCTTCCGTGATCGTGGCGCGGTAGAGGAATTGTCGGTCGCGCGTGCGCCGCGCGACGATGCCCCTACGCTGCAGACGCGCGACGAGTGTCGCGATCGTCGTCTGCGCGAGGCCGCGCTCCTCGTAGAGCGCCTCCCACAACTCGGCGACGGTGGCCTCACCCCGCTGCCAGAGCAGGCGCAGGATGGACAGCTGGAGCTCGGTGAGCTCATGACGCTCGGGCACTGCGACTCCCAGGAGATCTACAAGTGTAGATTTACACTTGTAGTTTGCATTGTCAAGGGTGGGCTCGCTCGCGTTGCGCACGGTCGCGACTGCCATGTCATTCGGCGTTTTCCCGTTGCAGTTCCGCACGCGCGCAGTACAATTGCCTCGTTTCCGGATCACGCCGCGCTTGCTGCGCGCCATGAGCTTCCAGTCGTCGACACCGGGGGCGACACCCCAGTGGCGCTATGACTGCCGTTGATCCGCTGCATCTCGTCGTGGTGGATGACGACGAAGGAGTCCGCACCGCACTTCGACGCCTTCTCCGCTCGATGGGCCACGATGTGCAGCTGTTCGCGTCGGCCGAGGAGTTTGAAGCGCAGCCAGCCGTTGCGGACTGTCTCATCGTGGATCTCCGACTTCCGGGACTGAACGGCTTCGAACTGCGAGAGCGCCTCCGACTACGCGGCTCCATGATTCCGATCGTGTTCATCACAGGCGACGGGGGACCTTCTCCGAGCGACGCGTCGACGCATGCCGACACGTCGTCACTCGCCAAGCCGTTCAACGATCGCGATCTCATGGCGGCAATCGCACGGGCTGTGTCGACTCCCACGAGCGTCTGATGACGCACGCGCTGAGCAGTGAAACGCAGGGTACCGATGTCTTCGGCAGCAAGCCATCATCGTTCACGAGCGCGCCAGTGAACGCGGACCGACGGATGTCTGCGTCGACCAATCGACAGCTCGCCGTGCGACTGGCGGTCGCGCGCGCGCTCGGTCGAACGCGAGATCTCGAGGACGTCTACGATGCCGCGCTGGACACGTTCGCCGAATGTCTCGATGTGTCGCGCGCGTCGATCCTGCTGTTCGACCCCGACGGCGTGATGCGATTCAAGGCATACCGCGGCCTGTCCGGTGAGTATCGGTCAGCGGTGCAGGGGCATTCTCCCTGGACGCCGGAATCGGTGGATCCGGAACCGATCCTCGTTCCGGATGTCACGCGCGAGCCGTCGCTCGAACGCTATCTGCCGGTATTTGCGGAGGAAGGGATTGCTGCCCTGGCCTTCGTTCCGCTCGTCAGCGTCGGACGCGTGATCGGCAAGTTCATGCTCTACTACGCGACGCCCCACGCATTCGAGATCGAGGAAGTCCAGCTCGCAGTCGTCATTGCCAGCGCAGTGGCGTTCGCCGTGGAGCGTGGACTGGCGGGAGAGGCGGTTCGCCGGAACGAGGCGTCGCCGGGATTCGAGCCGGCCGCGGCCGCCTTCGGCACATGGGAATGGGAAGGTCCGTCTGAAGTCGACCACAGCGAAAGGCAAGACGGCCTTCCGTCCGCAACGTTGCGCCAGGTGAGGCACTGCAACGTCGAGACGAGTCCCGACTGCATGAAGATCCTCGACCTCGACGGCCGCCTGATCTACATCAACCGTGCAGGACTCGACCGACTGGGTGTTGACGACCCGGGTGATCTGCTGCACCGACCATTGGTCGACCTGTGGCAGGACAAGGAGCGCGAGTTGCTCGGCAATGCCATTGCGCAAGCGAAGACCGGTGCGATCGGCAGGTTTCAGGGGCCGTGCAGAACGCCCGCCGGCATCATGAAATGGTGGGACATGATGATCATGCCGATCGCGGATAGCCGCGGCGTCGTCGTGCAGCTCCTGGCCGTGTCGCGCGACGTGTCCGCGCAGTGGCAGGCCGAGTCGTTCCAGGCCGGTCAGCATCAGGTCCTCGAGATGGTCGCGACGGGAGCGCCGCTCCCTGAAGTTCTGACGCTGCTCGTGCACGTCATCGAGGATCAGTGCGACGGGACGGTGTGCTCGGTGCTGCTGCTCGACCAGGACGGTGTTCACGCACGGGTGGGTGCTGCCCCGAGCCTGCCCGACGAATACATCGGACGCATCGACGGCCAGCCCGTCGGTCCTCGAATCGGCTCGTGCGGCAGCGTGATACGGCAGGGACGGCCGGTCATCGTCAGCGACATCGTCGGCGACTCGCACTTCGACGTGCTGGGAGGCGCGGCGATCTCGAGTGGGCTGCGCGCCTGCTGGTCCGTCCCGATCCTGTCGTCGGACCGGAAGGTGCTCGGCTCGTTCGCGATGTACTGCGACGTACCGCGCGGCCCGACGCGTGAGGAGCTCCAGCTCGTCGAGACCGCCGCGGACCTCGCTGGAGCCGCGATCGACCACGACCGGTCGAGCGAAGCGCTGCGCCAGAGCGAGGAGCGAAGCCGCGCCATTCTTCGCGCCATTCCGGACTGGATGTTCGTTCTGAGCAGGGAAGGGTTCTACCTCGACTGTCACATCAAGAACCCGGAGGCGCTCCTCGCGCGGCCCGAGGACTTTCTCGGCAAGTCGATGCGCGACATCCTGCCGTCGTGGCTCGCGGATCTCTTCGAGCGCGCGTTCGAGCGCGCGCTGGTCACAGACGAGCCCGAGCGCCTCGAGTACACCCTCGAGTTGGACCACGAGCAGCGGTTCTACGAAGCGTGCATCGTTCGATGCGACAGCGACAAGCTGCTCGCCATCGTGCGCGACATCTCCGACCGCAAGCGCGCCGAGCTGGATGCGGCCGCGCAACGTCATGAGCTCGCCCATCTCAATCGTGTGCTGATTCTGGCCGAGCAGTCTGGCGCCCTCGCGCACGAGCTCAGTCAGCCGCTGGCCGCCATTCTCGCCAACGCGCAGGCGGCTCGCCACCTCCTCGACCGCGAGCCGTTGGATCTCGTCGAGCTGCGGGAGACGCTGGACGACGTGATCAAGAGCGACAAGCGTGCGGGCGCGGTCATTCACCGACTGCGTGAGCTGCTGAGGAAGAGCAAGACCATCCTGCAGCCCCTCGACGTGAACGAGGTCATTCGCGAAGTCCTCGACCTCACGCACAGCGACCTTCTCTTGCGGCGCGTGTCGATCACGACGGCGCTGTCGCCCGATATTCCCCCGGTGCTGGGCGATCGCGTTCAACTGCAGCAGGTCGTGCTCAATGTCCTGCTCAACGCCTGCGATGCGATGAGCACGGTCGAGCCGTCCGAGCGTGAGCTCGCCCTGACCACCGTTGCCGACACCCAATGGGTGCAGATCGTGGTCGCCGATCGTGGCGTCGGCATTCCCGATGGTGAGCTCGACTCGGTGTTCGACCCCTTCGTGACGCATCGGTCGCAAGGACTCGGCTTGGGCCTCGCGATCAGTCGTTCCATCGTCGCGGCGCACCGGGGGCGTATCCAGGCCGAGAACAACCCGGACCGCGGCGCGACGTTCCGCTGTTTCCTCCCGTTGGCGGACGGTCAGCTCTGACACCGCGGCCGTCGGGGTCTCTGTTGTTGCGATGAGGCTGCCCGGGTAGTTTCCGCTCGCGCGCGCACTGCCGCGCGACCACCGCCCGGAGCGCCCGTAGATGACCGCAGGAAGCGCCGTATTCCTCTTCGTTCTGGTTCTCGCCGCCGGATTCTTCTCGCTGAACGTTCAGCGACTGGTGAGCTACCTTCGGCTGGGATACGTCGAGAACCGGACCGATCATCCCCTGACTCGCCTCAGGAACGAGCTCGAGATCGGGATCGCGCAGAAGAAGATCTTCCGCGATCCCGTCGCCGGCCCGATGCACGCCCTGATCTTCTGGGGCTTCATGGTCCTCACGGCGGGCACGGTCGAGATCGTGATCGCCGGTGTCTTCCCGAAGTTCTCGTTCGCGCTGCTGCTGCCCGACACGCTCTACCGCGTCTATGCGCTATCGCAGGACGTCTTCGCGCTTCTCGTGATCGGAGCGGTCGGGTTCGCGCTCTTCCGCCGGCTCTTCCTGCACCCGAAGCGGCTCGAGGGCGACAACCTCGAGCACACCGACGCGCTGATCATCCTCAGCATGATCATGGGTCTCATGGTCACGCTGCTGCTGTTCACCGCGCTCCTGCTCGTCGTGCAGCCCGACGCGTTCGGTGCGGAGAAGATCGTGTCGCGCCCTCTCGCCGGAGCATTCGGCGCCGTCCTCTCCCGCGCCGCCGCGAGCGCGGGCTATCACCTCTTCTGGTGGGCGCACGCGCTCCTCATCCTCGCCTTCCTCAACTACCTGCCGTACTCGAAGCACCTGCACGTCGTCTCGTCGCTCATCAACGTCTACTTCTCGAACACGAGTGGGCCGGGACAGAAGGGGGTCATGCGGTACATGGACCTCGAGGCGGACGTCGAGCAGTTCGGTGCGGCGGACGTCGAGCAGCTCTCGTGGAAGAATCTGCTCGACGGCTACTCGTGCACCGAGTGCGGTCGTTGCACCGCGGCCTGTCCGGCGAACATCACGGGGAAGCCGCTCAGCCCGCGCAAGATCATCATCAACACGAGGCAGCGCCTGATGGAAAAGGCGCCGCTCGTCACCGACGATCGGATGGAGTTCCTCCGGCCCGCGCTGCTGCACGGCGAGGGGGGCGAC
>JBJMNM010000708.1:0-9069 GCA_045804305.1 Gemmatimonadaceae bacterium
CGGTTGCAGTACGCCCGCGCGCCCGACACGCGGGCGATTCCCACCTTTTCGGTCGACGGCCTGGTCATGTGCATGCCCGACTTCGCGCCGAGCGTCGTGGACGTCAACTGCCTCGTGCGCGCGCCTGGAGCCACGGTCCGCATCGGCCATCCTGGCACGACTCGAGGCGAGATCGCAGGCAACCTTGCCGTGGAGCGATGGGACGAACCACAGCGGTCGCTCGCGTCCCCTTCGCCGCATCCGTAAGCGCCATCCTTCAACGCGGAGCATCCCGTGCGTCGTCAACTGTCGCGACTGGCTCAACATGTTCTGTGTGTGCCCGCACTGCTTCTCGCCGGGGCCGCCCGGGCCCAATCGCCCGCGCCGTCCTCGCCGTCCACGTTACCGGAGCCACTGGCGCTGAGCGCAATTCCGGCCACGCCGGCCGGCACCGCGCTCCGCGCCTGGTTCGACGCCTTCAACAGCGGCGACTCCGCACGCGTCGCGCAATTCGTGAAGGAGTACGGCTCCGACCTGCCAGCCGATGCCCTGCTGGGATTCCGACGCAGAACGGGTGGATTCGACCTGCTCTCCATACAGCGCAGCGAGCCTCGGCACATCGAGTTCTTCGTGCGGGAGCGCAATGGGCCGACGACCGCCATCGGGGAGCTCGAGCTCCCCACGTCCGGACCGACGCGGCTCGTGGGCCCGACGCTCCTGGCGCTCGGTCCCAACATGCCCGTCGCCTCGGTGCAGATCGAAGCGGCGGCGCGGCGCCGAGTGGTGGAGCGCGCCGCGGCGCTGCTCGACTCCTTCTACGTGTTCCCCGACGTCGCCAGGCGGATGGGCGACTCGGCGCGCGCCCACCTTGCTCGCGGCGACTACGATGCGTACGACTCGGGGCTCGCTTTCGCGCGGCACCTCACCGACGATCTCGCCGCGGTGTCGCACGACAAGCACCTGGCAGTGCGGTTCGTCGCGAGAGGTCTGCCGCCGCAGCGGCCGGACACGGGCGCGCCGCGCGGTCCAACCGCCGACGAGACGGCGACGGCTCGGCGCGAGCTGGAGGAGAGCAACTGCGACTTCCAGAAGGTGGAGCGGTTGGAGGGCAACATCGGCTATCTCAAGTTCGACGCGTTCAACAACGCCGACCTCTGCGCGCCGACGGTTGCCGCGGCCATGACCTTCCTCGCGGGCACGCGTGCGCTGATCGTCGACCTCCGCGAGAACGGAGGCGGTCAGCCAAAGATGGTCGCGCTCGTGTCGTCGTACCTGTTCGACAAGCGCACGCACCTCAACGACCTCTGGACGCGCCAGACCAACTCCACCGAGGAGTTCTGGACGCGTGATACGGTGAGCGGCCGGCGCTTCGGCGGCGAGAAGCCGGTGTACGTGCTCACGTCGGCCCGCACCTTCTCGGGCGCGGAGGAGTTCACGTACAACCTCAAGTCTCTCAAGCGCGCCACGATCGTGGGCGAGACCACCGGCGGCGGCGCGCATCCCGTGCGGGGCCGGCGCATCGACGAGCATTTCATGATCGGCGTGCCGTTCGCGCGCGCCATCAACCCGATCACCCACACGAACTGGGAAGGGGTAGGGGTGGAGCCCGACACGAAGGTGCCGGCGGGGAAGGCGCTCGAGACCGCGTTGAAGCTGCTCGGCGCACGGCGTGCGCCGCAGCCATGAGCAAGATGCGACTTCGCGCCCTGGCCGTCGCCGGCTACACGCTAGGGAACGGGAATACACCCCTGCGGCCGCACGATCTCCTCGCGCACGGCCCAGAATGGCGCGCCGTTCAGCGTGCCGCGGAGGTGTCCGCTCGTCGAGTCGTAGCGCAGCACGTAGCGTGACGTGCCCAAGCTCATGGTGAGCTTCACGCCGGAGATTCGACCCTCCGCCGGGAAGCTGCGTACGGGATCCGGGGCGCGAATGCCCTGAGCGCGACTCTCGGGGATCGTCCAGGCGCGCACGGTGTCGCCGCGCTGCTCCAGGACCCACAAGGCCGGACCGTAATTGCACTGCGGACGAACCACGATCCGCGGCACGTCCGGCTCGCCCGTGCTTCCGCTGAGCCATGGGCCGGAGAGGTCGATGTCCGCGCGACCAGCCGCGTGAGACGGGGCGGTGTCCATGGCGGGCGGCGGGACCTCCACGCGCTCGCTCACGCGCGAGCCCGATGATGCCGAGCACGCGGCGACGGCGCATGTCGCGAGGAGAACGATCGGTCTGCGCATCAGTGGTCTCGGGAACGGGTCGTCATTACGACGAGCGAACGCGCCGATCGATGACATGCTTCCGGTATGGCCGATCTTCGTGCCACGTCGAATATTCCGTCACATGGAAACCACATGGACCGACGTCGACGAGTACTTCGTGCAGCAGCTCGCGCCCGCGGATGAGCTGATGACGGAGACGCTGGCCGCCAGCGCAGCCGCCGGTCTGCGGCCGATCAGCGTGACGCCGCCGCAGGGCAAGCTGCTTCACCTCATCGCGCGCATGATCGGCGCGCGGCGCATCCTCGAGATCGGCACGCTCGGCGGATACAGCACGATCTGGATGGGCCGCGCGCTGCCGCGGGACGGCCGGCTCATCACGCTGGAGATCGATCCGGCCGCCGCCGCCGTCGCGCGACAGAACATCGCGCGCGCCGGCCTCGGCGACCGCGTGGAGCTGATGCTGGCGCCCGCGGCCGACAGCCTCCGCCGGCTCGCCTCCGATCGAGCCGCGCCGTTCGACCTCGTGTTCATCGATGCCGACAAGGCCAGCAGCGACAGCTACTTCGCCGCTGCGCTGGAGCTCTCCCGTGCCGGCGCGATCATCATCGTCGACAACGTCGTGCGCGACGGCAAGGTCGTGGACGCCGACAGCACCGACGCCGACATCCTCGGCATCCGCCGGCTGATGGAGCTGGTCGCGCGCGAGCCGCGCGTCGACGCGACGGCGATTCAGACCGTGGGGAGCAAGGGCTACGACGGATTTCTCCTCGCGCGCGTCGTCTCGGAGGCGAGGTGAGCGCTCCGTGCCCGCTGTTCGGGTTCATCGTCCGTGCGTCGCTTCACTCCGGCACCAGCGCGGCTGCCGCCGACAGCCTTCTCGACGACTTCATCGGGATGCTGGAGGCGAACGGGCTCATCGCCGGCGGCGGTCGAGATCGCACCTGGGAGCATGTCGTGCAGCGCGAGGGCGCCCAGGCGACGCACGCGGATCGCGAAGCCGTCATCGCCTGGGCGTCGCGCTGGGCTCACCTGGCCGACATCACGGTGTCCGACCTCGTGGATTTCAGATAGACCACCTGTCGCTCACGGCGTGTACTTCCGCACCTCTCCGTCACCCTTGAAGTTCTGGCCCGGCACCATCGACACGTACACCGCGCCGTTCTCGTCAACCGCCAGCCCACCGGGCCGAGGGAGGTTGCTCGCCACGGTGGTGTGCGTGCCGTCGGGCGCGACGCGAATGAGCGAGCCGCCGCTGTTGGTGTTCGGACCATCGCTGTGCTGGAGCACCCAGAGATTGCCGCTCGGGTCGAACGCGAGGGCGATGATCCAGGTGAACCCGGTGCGATACACCTCCGGCACCCCGCCGCGCTCCATGCGCCAGACGCTCGACGAGCCGGGGAGGATGGTCAGGCCGTTCAGGTGCCCGATGTAGTAGGCGCCGTCCGGGCCCGTGATGATCGACGTGGGCACGAAGTCGCGCGTCGCACCTGGCGGGCACCCGGGACCGGGCACGGTCGTGTTGTTCCAGAACGCGGCGAAGGTGGAGAGCTTGCCGCTCGGGCTGCTGCGCACCAGCGCGTTCCCACCCGCGTCGGCCACGATCACGCCGCCCGGCTCCGCGAGCACGCCGAACGGGTTGCTGTCGATGTCCCCGCAGTCGGGATTCGCGTCGATCTCGTACTGGCCGAGGTCCGCGACGAAGTCCCAGACGCGCGCCGCCGGCTTGCCGCGGCCAGGCGTGAGCGCCGACGGAGCGATGCGCACGAGGCGGGCGAACTGCGTCCACGTCGCGTTTTGCGCGCGAACGACGGCCGGATCCGTCTCGAGTCCGATGGTGACGTAGGCTCCAGCCACCTGGTGCAGCGAGATGCCGTTCGGCCCTTCGGCGCGACCGTTGTTCACCTGGGCATACGACGGCAGGTCGTCGATCAGGCGCTCCTGCACCCCGTTCAGGAGCCGGCTCACGGCGCCGGTTGCGCCGTAGCACATCGTCTGGGCGAACGAGATGAAGCAGGGCCCGGTCGTCGCCGGTCCACCGCGCCCCGCTTCGGCGACATACAGTGCACCGTCGGGTCCCCAGGCCAGGCCGCGCGGGTTGGCGAGGAGCTTCATCACCCGGGTGCCGTCACCCGGGCCAAGGACGGATGCACGAGCTCCGGGCGCGGCCAGCGATGCCGCCGAAGGGGGCGCGACGGGCGAATCGGGAGAGCAGGCGAGTAGTGTGACGGTCCCGGCCAGTGCGGCGACGAGCCGTGCGTGAAGCTGGCGTTTCATTGTGCGCTCCTGTTGAGCAGGGTTGGCCTCGGCGCGAGGATCGTCTGCGCCTCCGCATACCATCAGCGACAACGGCACGGAAAACCGGACATGGCCGCCGGTGTCCGCCTTTCTCGGCCGACCACGCATTGCCGACAGGACGCCGAATTGCCGGAACGCCGGAGGAGAGCCATGTTGAGGCGCTGGACGTCACTCGAGGAGAACGCCGCGGATGAATCAGTACGCGGACATCACCAGCCAGCTCCAGGCATGGCACGCAGGCGATCCCTCGGCGCGGGAGAGCCTGTTCCCGCTCGTGTACGACGAGCTGCGTCGGATCGCCCACCGACAGCTCCGACGCGAGCGAACCGGCCACACCCTCGACACCACCGCGCTCGTACACGAGGCCTATCTCCGATTGGCCTGCCCGGTGTCCCAGAGCTGGACGAGCCGCGCGCACTTCTTCGCCGTCGCGGCCATGGCGATGCGGCGGATCCTGGTGGACTATGCGCGCCGCTATCGCACCGAGAAGCGCGGCGCCACGCCGCGACGCGTGAGCCTGACCGACACGATGCTCGTGGCCGAGGAGCGCGCCGACACGCTGCTCGCGGTGGACGACGCGTTGGTGGAGCTCGCGCGCATCGACCCGCGATTGAGTCGCGTGGTCGAGTGTCGCTTCTTCGCCGGCCTGACCGAGGAGGAGACGGCGGAGGTGCTCGGCGTGACCTCGCGCACGGTGCGCCGCGACTGGACGAAGGCCAAGGGATGGCTCCACAGAACACTCGGATGACGAGATGCTCGAGTCGCCGCTGACGCAGCTCTGGCAGGAGGTGTTCGAAGCCGCCGACCGCGCGCTCGAGCTCGAGCCCGAGGCGCAGCGCGCGTTCGTCCAGCGCTGTCTCGCCGAGCATCCGGCCGTCGGATGCGAGCTGAAAGCGATCATCGAGGGCGCGGCGAAGGCGTCCGCGCTCGAGACGTCAGCGTCGGCGTTCGCCGCACCGTTCCTTCACGCGGCCATGCGTGACGACCCGTCCGACGACGAGGATGCTGGGAACAGCATGCCGGCGTTCGGCAACTACCGGGTGCTCCGCGAGATCGGGTCCGGTGGGATGGGCGCCGTGTATCTCGCCGAGCGGGCGGACGACCAGTATCGAAAGGACGTCGCGCTCAAGGTGCTGCCACGGTGGAGCGGCAACGACCGGCGCCGGCTCCAGCGCTTCCTCGACGAGCGGCAGATCCTCGCGACGTTCGATCACCCGGGGATCGCGCGGCTGCTGGATGGCGGCGTGACCGCGGACGGGCTCCCATGGTTCGCGATGGAGTACATCGACGGCGAGCACATCGATCGCTACTGCGATGGTCGCCGGCTCACGGTCGACGCGCGGCTGGCGCTCTTCTGCGACGCGTGCGCGGCCGTACAGTACGCGCATCGGAATCTCGTCGTGCACCGCGACCTCAAGCCGTCCAACATTCTCGTGTCGGCGGACGGTCGCGTCACGCTGGTGGACTTCGGGATCGCGCGACCGCTCACGCAGCCCGAGTCGCTCGAGGCGGCGAAGACGACGGGCGTTCGCCTGTTGACGCCGCTCTACTCGAGCCCCGAGCTGATCCGCGGCGGCGCGGTCTCCACGGCCACCGACGTGTATGCGCTCGGCGTCCTGCTGCACACGTTGCTGACCGGCTGCAGCCCCTATCGATTGTCGAGCTACGACGGATACCAGGTTGCGCGAGCCGTGCTCGAGCAGGAACCCGAGCGTCCGTCGGTCTCCGCGGCACGCGAGAGCGCGGCGGATGCGTCGGCAGAGACGTCACCGGAAATGCGCGCTGTCGCGCGCGGTGAGACGCCCGCGAAGCTCGCGCGGCGTCTGCGTGGCGATCTCGACGCGATCGTCCTCACCGCGATGGCGAAGGACCCCGCCCGCCGATACGCGACGGTGCAGCAGCTCGAGGCGGACGTGCACCGCCATCTGACCGGCCTGCCCGTGTTCGCGCGTCCCGAGAGCCGGCGCTATCACGCCGCCAAGTTCCTGCGCCGTCATCGTGCGGGCTCGGCTCTCGCGGCCGTCGCGGTGATCGTGCTTGCCGGTTTCGCCGCGATCATGACTGTCCAGCGCGCGCGCATCCAGGCGCAGGCGGACAAGATCGCCGTGGAGCGCGACCGTGCGCAGCGAATCGGCCAGAACTTTCTGAACATCTTCCGCACGGTGCGGCCGGGCGAGAACGGCGTCGCGCCGCGTGACATCCTCGACAGCGCCGCGGCGCGCGTCGACAAGGAGCTGGCGGGTCAGCCCGAGCAGCAGGCCCGATTGATGGTCGGCATGGCCGACGCGTATCGCCGACTCGGCCAGAACGATCGAGCCCGCGGGCTTCGCGAGCGCGCCGTCGCGCTGCGTCGCGGTCTGGTGGCCGTCCCGACCTCGGCCGCGCATGCGGCGGCGCCGAGCACCTCGCGCATTGCGTTCGTCACGGACAGGGATGGTCCCGATCCCGAGGGCAACCTCGGCAATCAGGAGATCTACGTCATGAACGCCGACGGCACCGATCAGCGGCGCCTGACGACCGACAAGGGAATCGATTCATCACCGGCCCTCTCCCCCGACGGTACCCGGATCGCCTTCACCAGCCAGCGCGCCGGGGGGTTCGACATCTTCGTGATGAACGTCGACGGCTCCGATCAGCGACAGCTCACGAGCTTCACGGAACGCGGACTTGGTGCGATCGATCCCACCTGGTCACCGGACGGCCGGCGCATCGCATTCAACACGCGCGTGAAGGAGATCGACATCTGGGTCATCAATGTCGACGGTACGGGGCTCGTGAAGCTGACCGACGATCCCGCGGGTGCCCGGGCGCCGGCGTGGTCGCCGGACGGGCGGAAGATCGCCTACACCACACGGCGCGACGGCCACGCCGACATCTTCGTGATGGATGCCGATGGCAGCAACCCGGTGCGTCTGACCGTCAACGAATGGGGCGACAGCTTCCCCGCCTGGTCGCCCGACGGCCGTCGCATCGCCTTTCAGAGCAATCGCGATGGCGACCAGGAGATCTACGTGATGAATGCCGACGGGAGCGGGCAGACTCGTCTCACCACGCACCCTGGCGAGGATGCATGGCCGGCCTGGTCGCCGGATGGCCGGCAGATCGTGTTCCAGCGCGTGGTGCTCGGCCACGCGCAGCTCCACGTGATGAACGCCGACGGCAGCAACGTGCGGCTGCTCACCGAGCTGTCGCCGGTGGCGTTCAACGCGTTCGCGAGCTGGGGGCCTGTGCGTCGCTGACGGCCGTGCGGTGACCGAGCACCGCCGTCGCGCTGACGCGGCCCTCGTCGCATCGGTGCGACACTATTCCGTGCAGATGTTGCGCGATGGCGGCGATCGGAAGCGGAATGACGCCCTGGTGCGACAGGATCGGGCTGCCTGACGAAGATGCGCGTGATGGAACGCACGTCCGGAGGGTGATGGGGCACATGCTCTGCCGAATCGCGGTGCACCAAGCACCCACCGGAGGCATGAGCATGATTGGAGACTTCCTGACGCACCATGCAAGCGGCGCGGGCGGCGCGCGCGGACTGGCGAGCGTGCTCTTGATGTTGGCAGCCGTCATCTCGTGCGCGGGCGGTGACAGCGTGACCGGCCCGAGCGGCGGCGCACTGTCTCCGAGCTCGACGCCGAGGGGCGCGATCATCGGTGCAACGACGACGAGGACACCGTACGAAGGAACCGACGACAACAAGTGCCTTCCGGGCGAGGTTGTGCCGGTGCATGGATCGGTGGCCTACGCGTTCTTCGTATCGGGCACCGACGTCACGCATGAGAAGGTGAAGTTTTCATGGGTCGTGGACGGGACCGGAACGCTGTCCGGAAGCGATTACCACGGATCCGACGAGTACCTGGAAGAGATCAACGTGTCGTTCTTTCCGATGGAGCAGACCTTCGTGCACAACGTGCACATGATCAGCGTCGACAAGACGGTGCCTGACTATATCGAGCAGATGCTCTTCCATCTCACGATCAACGGCCAGGGCGAGGTGTCGGCGGTGGTGGAGCGCGGCCCGACCATAGAATGCCGCTCGTAGCTCGCCACTCACGCCGCGCAGACACGAAGCCCCGGGCCATGGCCCGGGGCTTCGTGTCCTGCGAAGTTGGCTCGTCCGCTGAGGGTTTCCTACTGCGACGCCATGCAGGTACCGATGGCGGACGCGTTCGTGTCCATGCTGGTATTGTTCTGGAACGTGATGGACCAGCCGGAGCCGGTCGCGTTGGGCCGCGACTCGAGCACGGTGAGGTTCACGTTTCCGTTCGCGGTGTTCGTGATGCTGAACCCGCCGCCGAGGGCCTTCTTGCCGGCCGGGCAGAGCGCCGTGAGAACACCTGTCGTCTTCTGCATGATGACGCCGGGCTGATTGACCTGCTCCCACGCCGATGCGCCAGCCGGGCCCTGCGGGCCGGTGGGGCCTTGCGGTCCCTGCGCGCCGGTTGCTCCGGCCGGTCCGGTCGCGCCCTGCGCTCCGGTGGCGCCGGAGTCTCCCTTGTCGCCCTTGTCACCTTTCAGTCCCTGCGGCCCCTGTGCGCCGGCTGGGCCGGTGGGCCCAATGTCGCCTTTCGCGCCCGGATCGCCC
>JBJMNM010000709.1:0-2337 GCA_045804305.1 Gemmatimonadaceae bacterium
ATGGAGATGGCCCAGGCGTTCAGTCCGGACCTCTCGTCGTTCCTGCTGATCGCGTACTATGCCGCGTGCGGGCTCGCGTCGATCGTGGCGGGACGAATCCTTGGCGTCCAGCCACTGCGGCTCGCCGGGCTCACGCTGGCAATCTACGCGGCCGTCAAGGCAGTGGTGGAGGCCTCGCTGATCACCGGCGTGCTGCTGCGGGTAGGGGCGTATGGAGCGGTCGGGGTATTCCTGCTCGGGGCTGGGTATCTATATAGAGAGCGAACGGTGAGGGTGGAGGGGCCGGTGGCGGGCTGAGGGCTAAAGAGCTCGAATAATAGGACCGTTATGGCGGAGACAGCGGCTGGCAGGAGCGCCACGCGGGCACGCCAACGGCTTCATCGCGGATCCACGCGGAAAAAGATCCGCGGATCCTCGCGGAACGCATCGCCGCAACGTTCGCCCATCTCGTTGCAAGAGCGGTCTCTTCCTATGTGGGATTCGCGAGTACGGGATTGGACGAGCCTCCATGCTCATTCCGCGAGGATCCGCGGCAGTTCATTCCGCGTGGATGCGCGATAAGGCCGTTGGGTCGTTGCGGTTGATCGAGCGCACCCGGTTGACATAGCCCGAATCCCCGATAAATTCATGGGGCTACGGGGTTTTGGCTTCACCCGTTGCATCGGCTCACTGCGGCCGACACCTATGGGCTTCCGGCGTGGCCGGAAGGGTTCTCAGACCGCCGGCGCTCAGGCGCCGACCCGACAAGCAACGCAGGACAATCTGACGCCGGGCTGACTGAGACGGCGCGCCTTGGGTCCCCGCTCGCGCATGAGAGGCGAGCACACCCTGGCGACAGCGGATGGATACCGGCCCGACTTCGGGCGCCTGGTCCACCCGCGTTTGTATTTGCTGAATCGAGATTGTTGCTGGCGCCGCCGTGTGATTGCTACGGACTGGCCGCCGCAACGGACACCTGACGGATCAAGACATGGCACGCACAACGTCGCTCGATAATTATCGGAACATCGGCATCATGGCGCACATCGATGCCGGGAAGACGACGACGACCGAGCGGATTCTCTACTATACGGGCAAGAACTACAAGATCGGCGAGGTGCACGAAGGCGCCGCGACGATGGACTGGATGGAGCAGGAACAGGAGCGCGGCATCACGATCACGTCGGCCGCGACGACCTGCTTCTGGCAGCGCCACGGCCAGTCGTACGAGAAGGGCGTCGGGCCGGAGTACCGCATCAACATCATCGACACGCCGGGCCACGTCGACTTCACGGTCGAGGTGGAGCGGTCGCTGCGCGTGCTCGACGGTGCCGTCGCGCTGCTCGATTCCGTCGCCGGCGTGGAGCCGCAGACGGAGACGGTGTGGCGCCAGGCGGATCGCTACAAGGTTCCGCGCATGATCTTCGCGAACAAGATGGATCGCGTCGGCGCGAACTTCGACCGCTGCATGACGATGATCAAGGACCGTCTGTCGAAGCGCGCCTTCGCGCTCCAGATCCCGGTCGGCTCCGGTGAGCTGTTCACCGGGCACATCGACGTGCTCGAGCGCAAGCAGTACATCTTCGACGAGGCCAGCCTCGGCAAGACCTTCGCCGTCGTGGACGTGCCGGAGGAGTACAAGGACGCCGTCGAGGCGGCGCGCCACGAGGCGATCGAGGCGGCCGTCGAGTACGACGAAGCGACGATGGAGAAGTACCTGAGCGGCGAAGAGCTCTCGATCGACGAGATCCGTGCGGCCATCCGCAAGGCCACGATCGCGATGGAGTTCGTCCCCGTGCTCTGCGGCGCCTCGTTCAAGAACAAGGGCGTGCAGGCGCTGCTCGATGCCGTGATCGACTATCTCCCGGCGCCGAGCGAGGTGAAGGCGATCCAGGGGCACCTGCCGCATCACGACGAGCACTTCGAGGAGCGTCCCGTGAACGACGAGACGCCGTTCGCGGCGCTGGCGTTCAAGATCGCGACCGATCCGTTCGTCGGGAAGCTGACGTTCTTCCGCGTGTACTCGGGCGTGCTCAAGTCGGGCTCGTACGTCTACAACGCCACGAAGGACAGGCGCGAGCGCATCGGGCGGCTGCTCCAGATGCACGCGAACAAGCGTGAGGAGATCGAGGAAGTGCGGGCCGGCGACATCGCCGCCGCGATCGGGCTCAAGGAGACGCGCACGGGTGACACCATGTGCGACGACGAGCATCCGATCATCCTCGAGGCGATGAAGTTCCCGAACCCCGTCATCGACGTCGCCATCGAGCCGAAGACGAAGGCCGACCAGGACAAGCTCGCGATCGCGTTGAATAAGTTGTCAGAAGAGGATCCGACCTTCCGCGTTCACACGGATGC
>JBJMNM010000710.1:0-3723 GCA_045804305.1 Gemmatimonadaceae bacterium
CAACGGCGTTGGTGGCGGAGGGAATTCCTCCGGATCGCGTCCGCACGGAGCGCTACGGCGGCCTGAGCTGAATCGGAGGCGGGCGCCGTTCACTCCGCGGCGCTGATCCGCTGCTCGAGGGCACGCAGACTGAGGCGGATCTCCTGGCGATCCTCCACAGGGAGTGGCACCGCGGGCCCATCGAGGTACCGCTTCACGGTGCTGCACGCCAGCATCGCCTGCTCACGACGCCGCTCCTGCGTCCCTTCCTCACCGGTGGATGCGGCGAGGTCGAGCATGGTGTTGGCGATCTTGAGCTCGACGCGAAGAAACTCGAGCGCCGAGGTCCGAACGGCATTCGCGAGCGCGGCCTCATTCTTGGTGAGGTCGTTCATTGGCGCCTCCAGCGGAACGGACGGCAGCGTCCTGTCCGCCAGCCCGCGAAAGCCGTACCTCGGCGGCGGCAGTATGCGGAGGATCTTGTACGTTCACCAACGCATTCCGGTGGCCGACAACGGACTGGACAGTCCGAGCTTCTCGACGCCGAAGCGGTGCGCTGAGCGCCGGAGCGCACGTGTTCGGCGCCGGCCATCGCCATGGACCGCCGCACACCGATTGTCGCTTCTTGACGTCGTGCTGCACGTGTGGTTGACTCATCGCGCGCGATCGTGGCAATGCGCCCACGCGAAGATGTGTGGCGCGGCCGTCGCGCGCGTGAACCCGGAGGTGATATGTCGGATCAAGCGCTGGTGGCGGATCCCGTCTGCGGCATGCTGATACTCCCGGCGCGGGCGGCGGGCACGCGGCTGCACGGCGACGTGACGTACCATCTGTGCTCCGTGGGCTGCTTGCGGAAGTTCGACGCCGATGCGGAAGCATACGTGGCGGCGTCACGCGTGGACGGCTTCCGCACGTGGGTGGCCAGCGAGCTGGATGGCTTCGACTTGCCGCCGACGGCCAACCCCGACTCGCACGATCGACACTCGTCGTGATGGGCGCGACGCGCACCGCGCGTCACGTGAAATGGCACGCGGGGTGCACGCTTCCGGGCGCGCACCCCGTTTTTGGGCTCTGATGCGCATCGCGTAGGAATGATTCGATACGAGAGCGTAACGAGTCGATACATCACGCGTGCGACTACCCTTCCCGTCGTCCAACCGACAACCGCTCGAGAGGCCCGTGCATTTTCCCTCCCCCTCCCAACGTTTGCTCGCGATCGTCGTGCTGCTCATGACGCTCGCCGCGCCAATGCCAGCAGCCAGTGCACAGTCGTTGCTCGATCGGCCGGACAACATTTCCACCGACTGGGTGGGGAACTCGGGCACGGTCTACTTCAACTTCGTGCACCGGTTCAGCGTCAGCTCCGCACCGGATCGCAAGGTGACGAACTTCCCGACCTTCCTCGTGGCGACCGGCATCGCATCGCGCGCGCTCGTGGGGTTCAACTACGCCACGAACTCGTCGCTCGCGGCGCGGTACCCGAACGAGTACGAGTTCTTCGCGCGCTATGCGCCGCTGCAGCAGGAAGAGGGCGCGGCATTCGATCTGGGCGGGCAGGTCGACTACAACCTGGCCGTCAAGGGCGTGGATGGGGAGCTCTCGATCGCGCGGCGAGAGGGGCCGGCGCGGCTCGCGGCGGTTGCGCGACTCGTCGCCGACACGCTCGGCGGCAACAAGGCGCGCTTCGCCTTCGGCGGCGGCGGCACGCTGCGGTTCGGCCGGTTCATCGCGCTCGCCGGTGACGCAACGTCGCTGACCGACCGACAGCCAGGCGAGAAGGTGGCGTGGAGCGCCGGCCTGCACCTCGCGCTGCCGAACACGCCGCACACGCTCTCGCTGCACGTCTCGAACGCGACCACCTCGACGATCCAGGGTCTGTCGCGGGGCGGCGATACGCGGCGCTGGGGCTTCGAGTTCACCGTTCCCGTGCACCTGGATCGCCTGTTCGGCGGCCCGGCGGATACGGCCGCACCGGCCCCGCCGGTCGCGTCGAGCCGGCGCCAGCCAGACGTAACGGTGCCGGACAGCGTCGTGGCGGCACCGAGACCGGCTCGCACTGCGCCGGCCGATACGACCGCCAGCAAGCCGACGCGCGACGTCGCCGCGGCGCCAACCGCGCCTGCGCCCGCGCGCACGACGAAGCCGGCGACGACCGCACCTGCGCGAGCCGCTCAGCCGAGCGTGTTCCGCGCGCGCATGAAGGGATCCGCCTACCTCCCGAACCGCATCGAGGTCGAGGCCGGCACGACCGTGCAGTGGAAGAACCTCGATGCGCTCATCCACACCGTCACCGCGGTGGACAAGAGCTTCGATTCCGGCGTCATCGCGGCCGACGGCAGCTACAGTCACACCTTCACCAAAGCCGGCAGCTATCCCGTGTACTGCGTCGCGCATCCGTTCATGAAGGCCACCATCGTCGTCAAATGAGACAGCGATCCTTCACGCGCCTGCGCGCGTCCGCCTTCGTCACCCTGGCGCTCGGGCTCTTCGTGGCGGGCATCAGTGCCTGCGTCTCGGAGCGCTCCACGTCGAGCACGCCGATCGACACCACCAACTGCACCACGCCATCCAACGTCGCCGGATCCACGCTCGTGTTCATCCGCGCGTTTCTGTTCGTGCCGGCGAGCGTGCACGTGAAGGCCGGCGAGAGCGTGGCCTGGGTGAACTGCGAGCCGACCAACATCCCCCACACCAGCACGTCGGACACGGGCGGATGGGAGTCCGGCTCACTCGCGCCGAACGAGGCGTACGTGCGCACGTTTCCGACGGCGGGAACGTATCCCTATCACTGCCTCATCCATCCCAACATGAAGGCCACGGTGGTCGTCGAGTGAACCTCGATTGACCCACACCCGCGTTCAGCGCTCAGGCCGGACGGTCATGCTTTGCCTTGGGTACACGGTCGAGCGCGATGAACACCACCGTGTCCCACGCGTTGTGGATCCCGATGAACAGCAGGAACAGGCAGACCGCGCCGATCGGAAACAGCGCGCCAGTCGTGTCGCGATAGAGTCCAACCGCGGCGCCGATGAGTACCGCGTGTGACACGACGGGAAAAATGGTGTGCCAGAGCCAGTCCTCGAGCACCGGTTTGTACCCGGTCTGCCGCCGCGCGCGCCGGATGACGATGGCCATGTACACGACGCCGGCAAGCCCCAAGGCGCCCACCGCGAGGCCCACGCTCGCCAGCGTGCGCCAGGGCGCGCTCAGGATCGCGGACAGCAGGAGCACGGTGCAGAAGTGCACGATCGTCGGCGTGCCGAAGGCATCCACCTCGCGCGACGTGCCCCCGGTGCCCGTCTCCGCCAGGAGCGCGATCACCACGAACTGGAGCCCCGTGAGCGCGGCACCCGAGGAGCCGACGATGACGTAGAAGCTCTCCCACAGGCTGAGAACGGTGTGAGCGGCAACGTCTTGCATGAAGCACGGGGCTGAGGTGGCGGTCCTCGACGCGCGATCGCGTCGCCGAGCGATATACCCCGCTCCGGGGGCCCGCGCCAGATATATTCCGCGATGCCCTCTGCACCGAGCGAGCAATGAGTCAGGGAGACGAGTGGCTCTGGGGTTGGGATCCCACGCCCGGAATCGTCTCCGTGTGGGCAGAGCAGGACGGACGAGCTACCGTCTGGCGCCGTATCGCCGCCACGGACGAGCTGGTGCGAGACGACGAGCGCTTCCGCCCCTGGCTGCTCCTCGTTCGTCTCGACGATCTCCGGCATCTCGGCGCCGAGCTCGGGCCCGTGG
>JBJMNM010000711.1:0-2122 GCA_045804305.1 Gemmatimonadaceae bacterium
GCAGATCGTGCCGAACGCCCTGCGCGGACGCATGATGGCGGCGTACGGGCTCGTCGTGGTCGGTCTGGCGCAGGTCGTCGGCGCGTTCTCCGCCGGGGCCCTCGCCGACGTTCTCGGCGTGCGCGCCACGATCGCCGGCGCGGCGGCGGCGATGTTGCTGTATGGCGCGTGGGCGTTCTTCAGGCGCCCGGAGCTGCGGACACTCGAAGACTCGGATGTACACGACGTGCCTGTTCTGTAACGGCGACCTCGGTCACAACGAGGTCGTGGAGGCCTTCCCGGTCGGCCGGCGGCTGGCGTTCGATGCCGCCAAGGGACGGCTCTGGGTCGTGTGCCGGCGCTGCGAGCGCTGGAACCTGACGCCGCTCGAGGAACGGTGGGAGGCGATCGAGACCTGCGAGCGGGAGTTTCGCTCCACGAAGCTTCGCGTCTCCACCGACGAGATCGGGCTGGCGCGCCTGAAGGAAGGACTCGAGCTGGTCCGCATCGGAGCACCGCAACGGCCGGAGATGGCGGCGTGGCGCTACGGCGATCAGTTCGGCCGTCGCCGGCGCCGCCACTACGCGCTGGTAGCGGGAGGCGTCGCGATCGTGGGCACCGTGGTCATCGCCGGCCCGATGCTCGGCCTGATCGGCGCGGGAGCGTTTCAACCGACGCTCAATCTGCTGAACGCCGGCCGTTCGATCTACCGCGCGCGCAAGGTCATTCACTTGCCGAGCAGCGCTGGTGAGTCGCTCAGGATCCGCCTCGCCGACGTCGACAAGGTGCGGCTTTCATCGGAGGAGGGGAGCGTCGTGCTGCGACTGCCGGTCGCGCGAATGAAGCATGCCCTGCCGACCGTTCCGATCGTGCCGTGGTGGCGCTACGAGCGTGGCGAGCAGCGCACATTGACGGGCGAGGCGGCGATCCGGGCCGCCGGCGTGTTGCTGCCATCGCTGAACCAGCGAGGGGGGAATGCCAGCGAGGTGCAGCGTGCCGTGAGCCTGCTCGAAGCGGCGGACACACCGGAGCAGCTCTACCGCCGCGCGGCAGAGATGATTCCCAGGCAGTCGCGCTCCGGGCTGCGACGCTCGAAGCACACGGACCTGCTCAAGAACCTTCCCGCCACCGATCGCCTCGCATTGGAGATGGCGGCGCACGAAGACTCCGAGCGGCGCGCGCTGGAAGGCGAGCTCCACGTCCTCGAAGCTGCCTGGCGCGACGCCGAGGAGATCGCCGGCATCGCCGACGACATGTTCCTGCCCGCTTCCGTTGACGAGGAGCTCTCGCGGCTCAAGCGCCTGCGCGACGAAGGAACGCCGCCCTAACCGAACCGCTCGCGCGCCAACCGCGTCACGAGCTCCGCCGAGCCGTCCAGGCCAAGCCGCGCGGTGTTGACGCACACGTCGTAGTTCGCGAGGTCGCGCCAATCGCGCTTGAAGTACCGCTTCACGTACTCCTCGCGATGATGGTTCATGTCGGCCACCTGCCGGGGTGCGTCGCTGAACGGAACCCCCATTACCTCCACCGCGTAGCGCACCAGCTCCTCGAACGGTGCATAGCAGTAGACGTGGAGCGCATCGCTCCGCGCCGCGAGCATGCACTGCGCGCCACGCCCCACGAGCACGGCCGGCCCGGCCAGCACTGCGTCCTCGATCACCCGGCGCGTCATCATCACCATCCGCTCCTCGCTCGGCTGCGAGGCGATGTCGCCCACCATCGGCATCATCTCCGGTGCGCCGAGCGCCATGGCCGACGCCATCCGCTCGACGAGCGATGGGACACGCTCCTCGCGTGCCGACACTTCCGCCGGCGTCATGCGAAGGCGCGACGCCACCTCCTCCACCACCGCGTTGTCGTACAGCTTCCAGCCCAACGCGCGCGCCACGCGCTCGGCGACCTCGGAGCCCCCGGACCCGTATTGGCGGGAGATGGTGACGATGGGCATCAGTCCGTCGACTGGCCGAGGTTGCGCACCCGCACCTGCTCGACGACGTCGAAGCCGAGCGCGGCCCATGCGCCTTCCGCCTCGGCGCTTCCCGCCACGTTGTGCAGACGCATCTGATCCAGGCCGCGGACCCGCGCCCAACGCTCGGCTGCGCGGAGCAGCGCGCGGAGCACGCCGCGCCGGCGCGCCTCCGGC
>JBJMNM010000712.1:0-2502 GCA_045804305.1 Gemmatimonadaceae bacterium
GCCGAGGATCTCCGGCCCGGCACCGTGTTCGATCACGCCTTCATCCGCGAGCACACGATCGGATTCGAGCCGTACATCCAGCACCTGCGCAACGCCGACTGGAACGTCATCGTCGAGGAGAGTGGGATCTCGCGCGAGCAGATCGCCGAAGCGGCGCGCATGGTGATGAGCACCGACCGACTGGTCGTCGCGTGGGCGATGGGGCTGACGCAGCACAGGAACGCCGTGAGCTCGATCCAGGAGTGCATGAATCTCCTCCTGCTCAAGGGCGCGATCGGACGAAAGGGAGCCGGTGCGTTGCCGGTGCGCGGGCACAGCAACGTGCAGGGCGACCGGACCATGGGCGTCTGGGAGCGCGCCAAGCCCGAGTTCCTCGACCGACTCGGCAAGGAGTTCATCTTCTCGCCGCCGCAGAAGAACGGGTACGACACGGTGGAGACGTTGCGCGCCATGCACGCCGGCAAAGTGAAAGTCTTCTTCGCCATGGGCGGCAACTTTCTCTCGGCCACACCCGACACCGAATACGGTGCGTCGGGCCTCCGCCGCTGCACGCTCACGGCGCACGTGGCGATCAAGTTGAACCGCAGCCATCTCATCGCCGGCGACGAGGCGCTGATTCTCCCCACCATTGGCCGCTCGGAGCGCGACGTGCAGCACGGTCGCGAGCAGTTCGTGACGGTGGAGAACTCGATGGGAATCGTGAGCAGGTCGCAGGGGCGGCTCGATCCGCCCGACGGCGACCTGCTCGCCGAGCCAGTCATCGTCGCGCGGATGGCGAAGGCCACGATCGGTGCGAAATCGACCGTGAATTGGGACGAGCTCGTCTCCGACTACGATCGCATCCGCGACCGGATCGAGCGCGTGATTCCCGGCTTCGACGACTTCAACGAGCAGGTGCGCCAGCCGGGCGGCTTCTATCTGCCCAACCTCCCGCGCGACAAGCGCGAATGGGCGACCGAGACGAAGAAGGCGAACTTCACCATTCACGAGATTCCGCGCACCGTGCTCCAGCCGGGTCAGCTCGTGATGATGAGCGTTCGGAGCCACGACCAGTTCAACACGACCGTCTATGGGTTGAACGACAGATACCGTGGAGTGCACGGCGAGCGCCGCGTCATCTTCATGAACCCCGACGACGTCGCCGAGCTGGGGCTGCGCGCCGAGCAGGTCGTGGATCTCACGAGCCACTTCCAGGACGAGACCCGCGTGGCGCGGCGGTTCGTCGTCGTGCCGTATCAGATCCCGCGCAAGTGCGCGGCGACCTATTTCCCCGAGACGAACGTGCTCGTGCCGGTGGGCAGCGTGGCCGAGCGCAGCAACACCCCCACGTCGAAGTACGTCGTGATCACGGTTGCCCCGTCGCGGCACACGGGGAAGTTCGACTACGATCGCGTCGAGTCGGCGCAAGCCGGTCTGTCGTCCTGAGTGTACCGAAGGACGACAACGTGGGCAGACGCTCATTTTTCAAGCAGGAGGCGCTCATGCTGACCGACACGACCTCGCCGCCGCACGTGGGTCACGCATCGCCGTCGACGCACGTGGAGGCCACGCGTATCGACTCGGAGTCAGTCGCCCGCGTGGAGGAGACGCTGGCGGAGGAGACGCCGGTGACGCTCGCGTACAACCTGCTCCCGTACGCCGTGATGATGGCGACGCCGGCGGATCTCGAGGACTTCGCCGTCGGCTTCTCGCTGACCGAAGGTGTCGTGGCGGATGCGGCGCAGATCCTCCACGTCGACATCGTGAGGTACAGCCAGGCGATCGAGATCCAGCTCGACGTCCCGGCGGCTACGGCGGCGGCGGTCAGCGGCGCGCGCAGCCGGCGGCTGTCGGGGCGCACCGGCTGCGGGATCTGCGGCACCGCGGAGGTGGAGCGCGTGCTGCGCGAGCTGCCGGCTGTGCCGAGCGGCGCGGCGATCGAGTCGGGCGCGGTCGTGCGGGCGATGCGCGAGCTGGCGTCGCGTCAGCCGCTCAACGACGACACGGGTGCCGTACACGCGGCCGGGTGGGCGCGCGCGGACGGGTCCCTGGTGCACGTGCGCGAGGACGTCGGCCGGCACAACGCCCTCGACAAGCTGATCGGCGCGCTGGTGCGCGCGGGCGAGCGGGCCGAGGAGGGGTTCGTCGTGATGACGAGCCGCGGGAGCTTCGAGCTCGTGCAGAAGGCCGCGATACTCGGCGTGCCCGTGCTGGCCACCGTCTCGGCGCCGACGGCGCTCGCGGTGCGCGTGGCGGAAGGGGTCGGGCTCGCGCTGGTGGGGTTCGCGCGCGAGGAGCGGCTGACGGTGTATTCGCACGAGGCGCGGCTGCGCCGCTGAGGGCGCGGCGCTTGACTCCGTTTCTCGCGCCGGTCATCTTTCATTCCTGCAAAGCCGCTGCGGTTCTCGCGGCGTGGCAGTCGGTCGGCCGGTCCGAGAGGGCCGGCCAAATCGTTTCGGGGCAGGGTAGCTCAGCTGGTTAGAGCACGGCACTCATAATGCCGGGGTCGCGGGTTCGAGTCCC
>JBJMNM010000713.1:0-2094 GCA_045804305.1 Gemmatimonadaceae bacterium
ACCCAGGCGCGTGTCATGGGACGGCGCGATTCGCTATCATGTGAAGATTGAACAAGATACGGACGGGAGAAGACCGATGCAAGAAAAGGCAGGACTCACGGAGTCGCTCGAGCTGATGCGGGATCTGCGCCGGCGCTGCGAATGGGATGCCGCGCAGACGCACGAGTCGCTTCGCCCCTACCTGATCGAGGAAGCGTACGAAGTGGACGACGCCATTCGATCCGCCAACGATCAGGCCCTCCGCGAAGAGCTCGGCGACCTGCTGCTACAGGTGCTCTTCCACAGCGTCGTCGCGGAGGAGCGTGGTGCATTTGACTTCGGCGACGTGGCGGAAGGTTTCCTCCGGAAGATGAAATCCCGACATCCGCATCTCTACGAGGGCGGCGAGCGTCAGAGCTGGGAGGGGATGAAGGCGAAGAAGCGGGACAGCATCGTCGACGGGCTGCCGGCCGATCTGCCGGCGCTGCACCGCGCATTCCGGCTGCAGGATCGCGCCGCCGGCGTCGGCTTCGACTGGCCCGACGCGACCGGCCCGGCCGAGAAGGTGGAGGAGGAGCTCGCCGAGGTGCGGGCGGAGGTGAACGCCGGGGCGCACGCCGCCGGGTTCGACGTTCCGGACCCCAGGCTCGAGGAGGAGCTCGGCGACCTGTTGTTCTCCGTGGTCAATCTCTGCCGCAAGCTCGGCGTGCATCCGTCACTGGCGCTGGACAAGGCGAACACCAAGTTCGCACAACGTTTTCAGGCGGTCGAAGCGTTGGCCAAACGCCGAGGGATTGATGTGCGTACCGCTGGCCTTGAGGTGCTCGACGGGCTGTGGGACGACGTTAAATCCGTGAACGAGCACTAGGGTTTCAGCCTGTGCATCATCCTCGGAAACGCGATCACCTCGCGGATATGCGGGATGCCACAGATCCATGCGATCGTCCGCTCGAGGCCAAGCCCGAATCCCGAGTGCGTGAAGGTGCCGTAGCGACGGAGGTCGAGGTACCAGTCGTACGCCTCTAGCGGCAGCCCTTCCTCCTTGATCCGCGCCACGAGCTTGTCGTAATCGTCCTCGCGCTGCGACCCGCCAATCATCTCCCCGAATCCCTCGGGCGCGAGCAGATCGTCGCAGAGGACGGTGCGCGGGTCGTCGGGGTTCTCCTTCATGTAGAAGGCCTTCGCCTCCTTGGGATAGTTGAAGACGAACACCGGACGATCGTAGTCCTCCACGATCAACGCTTCGTCCTCGGCTCCCAGATCGTCGCCCCACTTGGTGGCGCTTCCCTTCTTCTGCACCAGCGCGACGGCGTCGGTGTAGTTGAGCCGAGGAAAGGGTGCGGCAATCGCTTCGAGCTTGGCGACGTCGCGCTCCAGCTCCTGGAGCTCCACGCGCCGCCGGTCGAGCACGCGCTGCACGAGGTAGATGACCATCTCCTCCTGCAGCCGCATGTTCGCGTCGGAATCGTTCCACGCCACCTCCGGCTCGATCATCCAGAATTCCGTGAGGTGCCGGCGCGTCTTGGACTTCTCGGCGCGGAAGGTGGGGCCGAAGGTGTAGATCTTCCCGAACGCCGCGGCCGCCGCTTCGCCATAGAGCTGGCCGGTCTGCGCGAGATAGGCGTTGCCTTCCTCGAAGTATTCCGTGGCGAAGAGTCCAGAGCGCTCGCCGATGGCGGCAGTGAGAATCGGCGTGTCCACGCGCAGGAAGCCGCGCTCGTAGAAGAAGTCGTGGATCGCCTGCTCGATCTCGTTCCGGATCATCATGATCGCGCGCTGGCGCGGCGAGCGAAGCCAGAAGTGACGGTTGTCGAGCAGGAAATCGATCCCGTGCTCCTTCGGCTGAATGGGATAATCGCTCGGGCTTGGCCCCACGATCTGCAGATCCGACACGCCGATCTCATAGCCACCGCGCGCACGCGGCTCGGCGCGAACCTCACCGGTGATCGCCACCGACGTCTCGGTGGTGAGCTCGGCGAAGCGCGCCCACACCTCGGGCGGGAGCTGGCTCTTCACGAAGACGGTCTGGCACACACCGGTGCCGTCGCGCAGCTCGGCGAAGGCGATCTTGCCGGAGGAGCGCACGTGGGTCACCCACGCGCGAACGGTGACGGT
>JBJMNM010000714.1:0-2486 GCA_045804305.1 Gemmatimonadaceae bacterium
AGGGCTGCTTGGCGCGATGCCGCGCGTGGGCGGCGAGGCCGAGCGACTGGCGACGATTCCGGGAACGGTACCTCCACCCACGGCCTGGCCCGACGGGTGCCGCTTCCGCGACCGCTGTCCCTACTCGTGGGAGCGGTGCGAGCGCGAGCATCCGCCGCTCTACCAGATCAACGCGACGCACACCTCGCGCTGTCATCTCGCCGTGGAGCCGGAGCGGCGCGCCCATCCGCACGTGCCGATCGCGGCGCTCAAGGAAGCGCCGGTCGCATGACGACGCCGGCCACGCAGACCGAGCCGCGAGCCACGAGCCTCGCGCAAGCCCTGCTCGAGGTGCGCGATCTCACGAAGCATTTCCCGATCAAGCGCGGGGTGTTCGGCCGCGTGACCGGACAGGTGCGGGCCGTAGACGGCGTGTCGTTCGATGTAGCGGCTGGCGAGACGCTCGCGCTCGTGGGCGAATCCGGATGCGGCAAGTCCACCACCGGCCGCGCGATCCTCCGTCTCATCGAGCCCACCAGCGGGACCGTGCGCTACGACGGAGCCGACGTGCTGGCCATGGGCGCGAGCGAGCTGCGTGCGCTGCGGCGCCAGATGCAGATCGTCTTCCAGGACCCGTTCTCGTCGCTCAATCCGCGCATGTCCATCGGGGCGATCGTCCGCGAGGGGCTGACGATCCATCGCCTCGCCGAGGGCGCCGCGGCCGACGCGCGCGTGCGGCAGCTGCTTCAGGAAGTCGGCCTGCGGCCCGAGTACGCGAGTCGCTACCCGCACGAGTTCTCGGGCGGGCAGCGGCAGCGCGTCGGCATCGCGCGCGCGCTGTCGGTGGAACCCAAGTTCATCGTCTGCGACGAGCCCGTGAGCGCGCTCGACGTGAGCGTGCAGGCGCAGGTCGTGAACCTGCTCCAGGATCTCCAGCGCGATCGGGGGCTCGCCTACCTCTTCATCGCCCACGACCTCTCGGTGGTGGAGCACATCGCCGATCGCGTTGCCGTGATGTATCTCGGTCACATCGTGGAGCTCGCGCCCGTCAAGGAGTTGTATGAGAACCCGATCATGCCCTATACCCAGGCACTGCTCTCGGCGGTGCCGGCACCGGATCCGGGCGTGAAGCGCGAGCGCATCCTCCTCGCCGGCGACGTGCCGTCTCCGGCGAATCCGCCGAGCGGGTGCGTTTTCCATCCGCGCTGTCAGCACCCGGCGAAGGATGCCGCGTGCGCGGCGATCGTTCCGCCGCTCGAGGAGAAGAAACCGGGCCACTGGGCGGCGTGTATCAAGCAGCCTCCCACAATGATCTCGTGGGAAGCACAGCGGGCGGCCGGCGGCACCACGCCACCCGAGTTCTTCCTGCCGCGTGCCGCGCTGCACCGCGGCGCCCCGCCGGCGCCGCGCACCCCCGACCTCCGAGCCCACTGATCCATGGCCGATAGACCCGACTCCGTGTTTACCCAGCCGGACGCCGCCGTTCTGGCGCACGACGAGCCACCGACCGAGCTGACGAGCATCACGGAGAATCGGAGCTTCTTCGGCCAGCCGCGCGGCTTGTCGACGCTCTTCTTCACGGAGATGTGGGAGCGTTTCTCGTACTACGGGATCCGCCCGCTCCTCGTCCTCTTCATGACCGCCGCGCTCGTCCGCGGCGGCTTCGGCTTCGACCGGCCCACGGCCTCGGCGATCGTCGGCATCTACTCGGCGAGCGTGTACCTCGCCTCGCTGCCGGGCGGCTGGATCGCGGATCGATGGCTCGGATTGCGGCGCAGCATCTGGTGGGGCGGCGTGTTCATCGCGCTGGGACACCTGTCCATCGCGCTCTCGGCCATCTTCGCCCATCAGGCGTTCTTTCTCGGCCTCGTTCTCATCGTGATGGGCACCGGGATGCTCAAACCGAACATCTCGGCGCTCGTCGGCGACCTGTATCCGGAAGGAGGCGCTCGCCGGGACGCCGGCTATTCGATCTTCTACATGGGCATCAATATGGGCGCGCTCATTGCCCCGATCATCACGGGGTTCCTGGGCGAGCGAGTCGGCTGGCATTGGGGCTTCGGCGCGGCGGGAGTCGGCATGCTGCTCGGCCTCCTGACCTTCCGCGCCCGCGCGCCAGGCACGCTCGGACCTCTCGGCACCATGCCGGGAGGCACGGTCGCCGACCAGCGCCGCGCCCGGACGATCACTCTCGCGGCGTTGGCCCTGATCGCGGTCGTCGTCGTGCTGGCCGCGCTCGGCGTGTTCGCGATCAATCCCGTCGGCGTCGCGAACATGATGAAGAACATCATCCTCGCCGTCGCGGTGATCGGCTTCGCCTACCTGTTCCTGTTCGCCGGGCTCACGAACGACGAGCGAAAGGGGATCGTCGTCATCCTGGTGCTGTTCATCTTCTCGGTGGTCTTCTGGTCAGCGTTCGAGCAGCAGCCCACATCGCTGAACCTGTTCGCGCGCGACTTCACCGATCGTACCGTGCTCGGATGGGAGATGCCCGCGAGCTGGTTCCA
>JBJMNM010000715.1:0-4731 GCA_045804305.1 Gemmatimonadaceae bacterium
AAGCGGGCTCCTCATCTGGCACATCGACGAGTCGATCAGCGGCAACACGAACGAGACGCACTACAAGGTCGCGCTGATGCAGGCCGATGGGAAACGCGACCTCGAGCTGAATCAGAATCGCGGCGACGCCGGCGACCCGTTCCCCGGCACCGCGGGAAACCACGCGTTCACGGCTACGTCGACGCCGAACTCGAAGTCGTACGCGAACACCTCCACCTGCGTCGCTGTCACCGGCATCAGCGCGAGCGGTGCGGTGATGACCGCGCACGTGCAGGTGAAGTGCAAGTTCGTGAAAGAGACGAAGGAGCTGAAGAAGGAGGTCATCAAGGAGAAGGAGTTCGCCAAGGACTTCAAGGACACGAAGAAGGAGCACAAGGAGTTCGCGAAGGACCTCAAGGACGTGAAGAAGGAGCACAAGGAGTTCGGGCACGAGAAGCCGCTCGTCGACAAGAAGCACGAGAAGCCGCACGAGAAGCCGTTCGAGAGGCCACCACATGGCTTGCTGCACGGCGGCGGACAGGTTGGGGGAGGTCGCGCGTCCGTGTCATCCCTCGAGGCCCGAATCGATCAGATCGAGTCGCTGCTCGCCCAGCTCGTGGGTGGCGGGCAGTCGATGGGCGGAGAGGACCCGAGCTCCGCGGCGCAGTCCGCTGGCGCGCAGCCGTTCATCGGCTCCGAGCTGCGTCCCGACCTCAGCCAGGGCGCGTTCATGAATGAGGGTGACGTCGACGAGTCGGATGCCGAGCGCCAGCAAGGGTCGGCGACGGCCAAGCGCCAGCTCGACAAGGGCGCGGAGTAGTGAGCCAGCGGAGTCGATGACTCTTCTCGTGCTCGCCGACGCGACCGATGGAACCGCCGCCCGACTGACGCTGCTCGCGCGGCGTCTCGGGCGCGCGGTGCGTTTCGTCGTGCCGGCCGACCTTGCATCAGGGTGGACCCACCGGATCGACGGCCGTGATGTCCGGACACGGCTCACGTTGCGCGACGGCGCGATGATCGACGACGCCGCGCTTGCCGGAGTCTTCAACCGCGCGTGGGCGATCCCTGCGTCCGCCGCCGCACCCTTCGACGGCGCCGATCGTGATTACGCAATCGCCGAGCTGCACGCGCTGGTCGTGAGTTGGCTCGCTTCGCTGCGGTGTCCGGTGATGAACCGTGCCGCACCGAACGCGCTGGCCGGCGGCGCATACTCCGCGGCGCGATGGCAGCTCCTCGCGCACGCGGCAGGTTTCGACACGACGGCGTTACGCTATACGACGAGCCAGCGCCGCTTCCCTGCCCCGGGCATGGTTCGCGTCGATCGCGCGTTCGCCGCGCATGGCACCTCGCGCGCGCTCGAGCTCAGCGGACCGGCGACGTTCGGGGAGCCGGCCGGCGTGCGCAACGCGAGCCTGCTCGTCGTGGGTGAGACCGTCTGGCCCGAGCAGATGGCGCGCGAGGAAGCCGCGCCGCTCGTCGAGCCGTGCCGGCGGATCGCGCGCGCGGCGGGTGTGACGCTCCTTCGCGTGCACGTCGCGGACGGCGGCGCGCCCGCGCAGCCATGGCAGTTCGTCGGCGCCGACCCGATGCCCACAATCGACGACGAGGGGCCGCTGCGGACGATCCTTGGCGCCCTCGGCGGACCAGGCACCGCCGCGTGATCCTGTTCGCGGGCATCCCGTCGGAGGAGCCGCTCGCGCTCGCGATCGCCGCCGCCCAAGCGCGCGGCGTGCCCCACGTCGCGCTATACCAGCGTCACGCCCCGTACATCGACATGTCGCTCGACGTGCGCAATGGCGCGGTGACGGGCGCCCTGTGGCTGTGGGAGCGCTGCCTCCCGCTCACCGACGTGACCGGTGTGTATGCGCGCGTGGTCGACGGCGCCGATCTTCCCGAGACGCGGTCGCGCGTCGGTGCTCCGCCGCACGTCGCCGAGCGGTGTGCGTTCCTTCATACGATGCTGAACGACTGGTTGGAGATCGCCGACTGCCCGGTCCTCAATCGACCGGCCGCGATGGCGTCCAACGCGTCCAAGCCGTATCAACTGCAGCGTATCGCCGCGGCCGGCTTCGCCGTGCCCGACACGCTCGTCACCGATGATCCCGTCGCCTTGCGGCACTTCGCGCGCGCGCACCAGCGCGTCATCTACAAGTCGACGAGCGGTGTACGCTCGATCGTTACCGAGCTGAGCCCGGACCGCTCCGATACCGCGCTCGCGCGGCTTCGCCATCTGCCGACGCAGTTCCAGCAATTCGTCGATGGCACGAACGTGCGCGTACACGTCGTTGGCACGGAGGTCTTCGCCACCGAGATTCGTACGCGCGCGATCGACTACCGCTATGCGCACCAGGTCGGAGCAGACGTGGCGATGTCCGCGATCACCCTGCCGCCAGACATCGCCGATCGGTGCGTCGAACTCTCGGCGCGACTCGAGCTGCCCTTCTGTGGGATCGACCTCAAGCGCACCGGGAACGGCGAGTGGTACTGCTTCGAGGTCAACCCGTCGCCGGCGTACAGCTACTACCAGGAGCACACCCTTCAGGACATCGCCGACGCGGTCGTGCGCTATCTCAGCGCCGGCTCGTCGTGAGTCAGTGCTTCTCCATCGAGAGCGGGTCGGCGATCACGCTCGTCGGCCCGCCAAGGCGCACGCGCATCGTCACGTGGTCGCCGACCTGGATCGCGAGCGCGGCCACGCGCTCTCGCAGCACCGTGACCGGAATCGGATCGGCAGCGCGCTGTCGGACCAGGTTCGGATACCCAGGCACGTCGACGACACTGTCCGCCACCACGGTCACGACGTCATGGTCCGCGAGCGTCGGGTGCGGCGCGACCGCGGTCACGCGGCCGACGAGCTGAGCGCGATTCTCGATGACTTGCACCACGGGAGTCCTCGGTTGGGCGCCGAGCGACCGTGCGCCGCCAATCACGAACAGGATGGCGACCAGTGCCGGCCAGACGGTGCGTGTCTGTTACATAAAGATGCACCTCGACGGAGGGAGCGGGACGGCGAGCCTGTGGCGACCGCCAGAGATACCCCTCGATGCGGCGAAGGATTCGCGTTTCGCGGCAGGGCTCTGGCGCTCGAGCGTTACTGGGCTGCCAGGACCCACCTCGACGCATGGACCTGGCGGGCCTTAATGACACGCAGGGGCGGGACTCGAACCGCGGCCCGGCAGTATGGTCCCACGCGACACGTCCTTAAATGACGTCCCAAAGCATCGAGTCTCGCGACATATGCCGCGATATATCCAACCACGCATCCTCCGGGATCACGCACCAGACCCAATGGGAAGACCGTCGCCCAGGCCGGACCCTCACGGCTCTACACTCGCAGCTCGCACGATCCGCTGGTCGATCGCACCGAACACGGGCTGACCGTTGCAGCGCGCCTCCATGCGAACCCGGTCCCCGAATACCAAGAAAGAGGTCTCGGGAGCGCCCGTCTGCACTAGCTCCATCGCGCGACGCTCGGCGATACATGCCGATCCCCGCGCACCGCCGCCATTCGACACGGTGCCCGAGCCGATGACGGTGCCCGCCGTCAATCGCCGCGTCGCCGCCGCGTGTGCGACCAGCTCGTCGAAGCCGAAGTGCATGGCGCCACCATCCGGTTCGCCGAACCACCGTCCATTCAGCTCCACGTGCAGTGGCAGGTGCACGCGCGCGCTCCGCCACCTATCGCCGAGCTCGTCGGGCGTCACGGCCACCGGCGCGAAGCTCGACGACGGCTTGGATTGGAAGAAGCCAAAGCCTGTGCGCATCTCGCGAGGTGCGAATGCGCGAAAGCTGACGTCGTTGATCTGCACGAGCAGCCGAATGTGCTCACCTGCGCGCGCAGCCGAACACCCCATCGGCACGTCGCCCACGATGACGCCGAACTCGCCCTCGAAGTCGATCCCCCATGCCTCGTCGAGCGCGAGAATGTCGTCGTGCGGACCCATCATGTCGTCGGATGTCCCCTGATACATCAGCGGGATCCGCTCGACATCGGGAATCGGCGGCAGGTTGAACGCCTGCTGCATCAACGCGCCATGAGCGAGGAATGCGGAGCCGTCACACCACTGTGGCGCGCGGGGCAACGGCGCCGCGGCTCGACGAGGATCGAAGTCGAACGCAGCGGGGACAGGTCCCCGGTCGAGCCGCTCGGCGAGCTCACGCAATCCTGGCTCCGTCTCGCTCCAACGCTCGAGGGCGTCGAGCAGAGTGGACGCGATACTCTCCGCACCGACGCCACGCGTGAGGTCCTTCGACACCACGACGAGTCGACCGTCCCTGCGGTCGTTCCTGAGTGTTGCGAGCTTCATGCGCTTCGGAAGCTCAGCACGTCGTCGTACCAGCGTTCATGGCGTCTCCAGGATCGCCACTGCGCGCGTCCATCCCGCCGACGCTCCGCGAATCTTGCACGGGAAGCAGCTGATCACGAAACCGTGCGGAGGCAGCGCATCCAGATTGTGCAGCTTCTCGAGGTGGCAGTAGCCGATGTCGCGGCCGGCCTTGTGGCCCTCCCAGATCAGTGCGGTGTTTCCCGTCTCGGCCACTCTTCTCGCGGTGTACGAGAACGGCGCATCCCAGCTCCAGGCGTCGGTGCCCGTCACCCGCACGCCGCGCTCGAGCAGGTACATCGTCGCTTCGTATCCCATGCCGCATCCAGCCGAGACAAAGTCGTCGTGGCCGTAGCGCGAGCCCGCGCGCGTGTTGATGACGACGATCTCGAGTGGCTGCAGCTCGTGACCGATGCGCGTCAGCTCG
>JBJMNM010000716.1:0-11250 GCA_045804305.1 Gemmatimonadaceae bacterium
CCAGTGGATCTGTTCGCGCTCACGAAGCCGAGGATCGTGCTGCTCGTCGCGATCACCGCGGCGGCAGGGTATGCGCTGGGATTGCGCACCCTCCCGCCCGGCCAGTATCCGACGTCATCCGCGGCGGCCACCGGATGGGTGCTGCTCCACACGTTGCTCGGCACCTCGCTCGTGGCCGGAGGCACGAGCGCGCTCAACATGGTGGTGGTGCGCGACGTGGATGCGCTGATGCATCGGACCGCGCATCGACCGCTGCCGGCGGGGCGGATCAGCCTCGCCGCCGCCTGGAGCTTCGCGTGGACGATCAGCGTGCTCGGCGCACTCGAGCTGCTGCTGTTCGTGAACACCACGACCGCGCTGCTCGCGGTCTCCACGCTCGTGGTGTACGTCTTCGTCTATACGCCACTCAAGCGGCGGACGTCGCTCGCCACGCTCGTCGGCGCCATCCCGGGCGCGCTTCCCATCGTGGGCGGCTGGACGGCCACCGGCGCGCCGCTCGACGCTCGGCCGGCGGTGCTCTTCTCCATTCTCTTTCTCTGGCAGCTTCCGCACGTGCTCGCATTGAGCTGGATCCATCGCGACGACTATGCGCGTGCCGGCCTGCGCATGATGAGCGTGAATGACGCCGAGGGGAGCGCGACCTTCCGTCAAGCGGCGCTCGATGCGTCCGCACTGCTGCCGATCAGCCTCGCGCCGGTGCTCCTCGCGATGGCGGGCTGGCCGTACTTCGTCCTGGCGCTCGCGCTGTCGGGGACGCTGATCGCCCTCGCCGTCGCCGGCGCACGCGCTCCCACGCGTATCCGCGCGCGGCGCCTCTTCCTCGCCACGTTGGCCTACCTCCCTCTTCTCCTTGGCGCCCTCGTGGCGGGAGCGATCACATGATCCCATTTCACCGATTTCTCATCGGTACGGCCATCTGCTTCTGCGTGGGCTTCGCTGCGTGGGCGTATGTGGGGTACCGGAGCACGGCCAGCGGGGGCGAGCTAACGCTCAGCGTGGTGTTCGCGCTCGCCGCGGTGATGCTCGGCTACTACCTCAAGAACCTCGACCGGTTTCTGCACCGATGATGGATCCTGGGATGATGAACGACGACATGCTCTCGCTCAGCATGTTCTGGGCGGGCGCGCTGATGGTATTCGCGCCGCTCATCGGCGCGGCCGTGGTGCTCGGTGTATGGTGGCGGCAGCGCGTCCGGGCGCGCGGCCGTCAGGCCGATCACCACGGGCCGCGGCCCGACGGCGTGGTCAGCTCGTCCCCCCCACGCTGAGCGCCCAGGCGCGGGGGTCCACGACGCGGCCGACGAAGAACTCGCCGAACTCGGCGTACTTGGCGCTCGTCTCGTCGTACCGCATGTCGGTGACGACGCGCTTCAGCGCGAGCGGATCGGCCGCGAACAGCGTGACTCCCCATTCCCATCGGTCGAAGCCGATGGCGCCAGTGATGATCTGACGCACCTCGCCGGCATGCCGCCGCCCGGTGAGGCCGTGACTCCGCATCAGCGCGGAGCGTTCCTTGAGCGGCAGGGTGTACCAGTTCTGACCGTTCTCGCGCCGCTTGGAGGTGGGATAGAAGCTCACGAACGGCATATCCGCCGGCATCGCGGGATAGAGCCGGCGCTGCGTGTGCTCGCTCTCCCGTTCGGCGCGCAGCCGCTCCGCGCGGTCAGGCTCGGTCGGGGACGTATCGGGCAGGTGATAGAGCCCCACCTCGGTGACGCTGAGGAAGGCAAAGGCCGGGTCGAAGCACTCGAGGAGCGCCAGACGCGCGACCTCCTCCTCCACGGCCGCGAGCGCGTCGAGGCTCGACCGGAAGTGCACGAACATGACGTTGGCCAGCGAGCCGACGAGCTGCACGACGGCGCTCCATCCTTCGTCGGACGAGGCGGGGGCGCACGCGGCGGAGAGGACGTCGGCGGCGGTGAACCGGGCAGCGCTCAGCGCGGCGCGCGGTTGGGTCCGCAGCGCGTGTCGCCGGATCGTAAACGCCTGATGGGATGCGTACCACCCCTCGAGGGTGACAGGGGGCTGCGCGGAGGGTTCCATGCGGTACCCAGTGTCGGACCCGGACGGTCATCCAATTTGACACCCTGACGGGCGCCTCTATATATGGGAGGAAGAGCCCCGACGCCAACAGGAGGCGGCTCATGCAAAGAGTGCGTGCGGTCAACGATTTCGTCGTCTGGACACTCAGCGTCATCCTCGCCGCAGTGTTCCTCCTCGCTGGAATACCCAAGGTGCTCGGCACGGCACCGGTCGGGTTCCAGGCAGCCGCCATGCAGGGATTCCCATCCGGGATACGCATCGTCATCGGCCTCGTGGAAGTCCTGTGCGCCATCGGCCTGCTGATCCCATCCACGGCGACCGTCGCTGCCGGGTGTCTGGCCCTGCTGATGGTGCCGGCCGCCGCCACGCAGTACATGAGCGGCGAGTCGGGCCTGTGGGTGCCGCTCCTGGTGGGACTGATGCTGGCGTTCGTGGCCTGGCGGCGGAATGCCAAGTGGGTGTACGAGGGATATCACGGCTTCGCCGACATCCCGCACCCGATGCTGAAGGAAGGGGTCATCGCCGGGCTCATCGGTGCAGCGGTGATCGCCGTGTGGTTCGGCCTCCTCGACGTCATCGGCGGACATCCCTTCTTCACGCCCGCAACGCTGGGCCGCGGTCTGCTGAGCGTGTTCGGCGACGTGACGCCTGATCAGGGGACGGCGACGTTCGTGCTCGTGTACACCGTGTTCCACTTCACGGCCTTCATGTTCGTGGGGCTCGTGGCGTCGCTGATCGTTCATCTCGCCAGACAGGAGCCGTCGATCCTGCTCGGCTTCGCGATCCTCTTCGCGGCCACGGAGATCGGCATCTACGGGCTGGTCGCCTTCCTCGGCGAGTGGTCACCGCTTCAGCGCAACGCGTGGCTGCCGATCATGGTCGGCAATCTGCTCGCCGCGGCGGCGATGGGCTTCTACTTCTACAAGACACACAAGGAGATCGCCGAAGAGCTGCGTCACGCGTTCGATCCTCGCCCGAGCGAGGACGACGACGAGGAAGAGATCGCGGTGGCGGACCTCGAACCGCCGAGCAGCTCGAGACCCGCGGGCACGCCGATCCGGTAAATCACCTTCGAGCCAACTGTCATCCCGCACGAGTACCGTGAAGGCGGCACGAGTGTCGGGATCCACTTCCCAGTCCCCTGAGGGTACGCGCATGGAGCAGACCACGAGCAGTGCCTCGTCGCCCACACTGTCCGGCACCTCGCAGAGATCCGCGGGACCGGCGAGCGCGAAGCAGCAGTTTCTCGACGTGTACAAGCGCGAGGCCGCCACGACACGCCGCGTGCTGAAGGCATTGTCGGAGGTCGACACCGAGCACCATCCGCACGAAAGCTCGCCATGCGCGCGACAGATCGCCCACACCTTCACCATCGAGCAGAGCGTGATCGCCGCCGCGCTCACGGACAACTGGCAGTGGCCACCCAAGTTCCCGCCAGCGCCGGATACCTTCGGTCAGGTCCTCGACAACTTCGAGGCGACGATGCAGGCGGTGCTCCAGGCAATCGAGAACACGCCCGACGCGCGGCTGAACGAGACGGTCACCTTCTTCACCGGTCCGAAGCAGATGGGTCAGGTCCCCGTCATCGACCTGATGTGGTTCATGCTGCTCGACGGCATCCATCACCGCGGACAGCTGACGGTGTATCTGCGCATGGCGGGTGGAAAGGTGCCGTCCATCTATGGCCCATCCAAGGACGAGCCATGGATGTGACCGTATGGCTGTGACGCTATGGCCACGACCCTGTGGTCGTGACCGTATGGCCGCACGGGTATGGTCGTGAGGCTCCGATAACGGCGTGGTGACGCGAAGTCTGCTGTTCGTCGTCACGCTGCTCGCCAGCAGCACGCGCTGCCGCTCGTCGAGCGCGCCGGAGATCGACCCCAACTTTCAGCTCGCGGCGCAGCCGGTCGTCACGGGGCTGGCCAGCCCCGTCTATCTCACGGCGCCGGCGGGTGACGCACGCCTGTTCGTCGTGGAGCAGCCGGGCCGCATTCGAATCGTGAAGGGCGGCCAGTTGCTGCCGACACCATTCCTCGACATCTCCTCGCGCGTGGCGTATGGCGGCGAGCGTGGGCTGCTGAGCATGGCGTTCGATCCGGCCTACGCGACGAACGGCTTCTTCTTCGTGTATTTCACCAACACGAACGGCGACATCGCGATCGAGCGCTATGGCGGCACCGTCGGCGCCGACGTCGCGAGCACCACGGCCACGCCGGTGATCACGATCCCGCATCCGGGCGCGAGCAATCACAATGGCGGGCTGCTCGCTTTCGGCCCCGACGGCTTCCTGTATGCCGGCACCGGCGACGGCGGCGGCGCCGGCGACGTGAGCGGCAACGCGCAGAATCTCAACGTGCTGCTCGGCAAGCTGCTCCGCATCGACGTGCACAGCCTGCCCTACACCATTCCGGCCACGAATCCGTTCGTCAATCAGGCTGGCCGGCGCGGCGAGATCTGGGCGTACGGGCTGCGCAACCCATGGCGTTACGCCTTCGACCGCCATCCCGCCACGCCCGGCTCCGACCTCTTCATCGCGGACGTCGGCCAGAACGCCTACGAGGAGATCGACGTCGCGTCATCGACCGCGGGCGGGATCAACTATGGCTGGAACGTCATGGAGGGGACGCACTGCTATCCCGCCAGCGCCACCTGTTCGTCGACGAACTTCCGGCTGCCCGTGTTCGAGTACGACCACTCGCGCGGCTGCTCGATCACCGGCGGCTTCGTCTATCGCGGCGGTGCCCTGCCCGAGGTGAGTGGTCATTACTTCTACTCGGACTACTGCACGGGCTTTCTCGCCAGTCTGTCCGGCACCACCAGTATGCTCACGTCCAGAGAGTGGGACGTCGGGGCGCTGGGTAACGTGCTGTCGTTCGGCGAGGACGCGGTAGGCGAGCTGTACGTGTTGAGCGGGAGTGGCACGGTGTATCGGCTGGTGAGGAAGTAGCGGATCATGTCGCTCCTAGAACGCCACCCTCAGCCAGTTCGCCAGCCGCTGCATGAACGCACTCCTTGGCGGCAATAGCGCATCGAGCTCGGACGGGGTCTCGATCCACGTGCTCCGTGCCATCAGATCGTGGAGGTCGACCAATCCGGACGCAGCGTAGAACCCGGAGACCAGGAGCGTCGCCTCACCGTCGAGCATCATCCCACGCGCATCCTGATTCTGCGTGCCGAGCGCGAAGTAGAAGCTGATCTGCTTCCGCTCCGCCTCGGGAATCGCCTGCTCGTAGCCGCGCAGGAGCGTGTCCGTGCGGCGAGCGGCCTCCGTCTCCAGGTCGGGCGTCGTGTACCCCAGTTGCTCGGCGAAGCGCGTCGTCTGCTGCGATTGCGTCTGCATGGCACGGGCAAGGATCTCCTCCCATCCGGGCTGCCTGACGAGGGCGGCGATCGCTCCTGGCCGCGCGATGAGCTGCGTCTTCTGATGAAGCTGCGGCGGACGAGGGGCCACTCGAGTCAGGGCGGTGGCATCCTTGCCATCGGCGGCGGCGCGCATCTCCGCGCGGTCCAGCACCGCGAGCGCCTGGGCATCGAATGGGATCACGTCGCGAATCCACGGCGCACGCCGGAGCCCGTCACGCACCTCGCGTTGCACCCCTGCCGCATCGTTCACCTGCGCGTGCGCGGCGAAGAGCCCGACGCGCAGCTCGCCGCCTGCGCGGCTCAGCCGATCGCCCAGACGATCCCGAACCTCGAGCAACCGAAGCATCGCATCGTGCGCCAGCGCCATCACCGACGCTTCAGGACTCGGGGCATTCGCGAGTGCCGGCGCGATCACGTACACGCGGGCGCCGCGCGCCGCGGCACCCGCGAGCATCGCCGCCCATTCCCGGCTGAGCCAAAGCGGGTCGGGCACGATGATGACGCTGCCGGGCTGCGCGAGGTTGTAGAGCATCGCGCGCGACACCGACGACTGCTTGGGTCCGAAGCCGACCTCGTTGTGCACCTGGAGCGCGCGGCCCACGTAGTCGCCGGCATTCGCGCGACGCTCGGCACCGAGCGCGCTCGTGACCTCGCGGAGCGGCATCGGAATGTCGTCGTCGGAGAGGCCGTTGCCGTGGAGCAGTCGCCGCAGGCCGCTGCGTGCTTCCAGCGCCGCAGGACCACGCAACCGGTAGCCGCGGTCCTCCCAACTCGTGCTCGCGAAATGCTCGCCGATTCCGATCCCCATCAGCATCAATGCACCCCGATAGGGATCCGACTCGTCGAGGTCGTAGAAGACAAGCTTGCGATGGTCGCGGACGATGTTGTCGGGCGTGAAGGGGATCGGCGGGACGATCCGCTGGCTTCGGAAGGAGAAATCGGCTGGCTGCGTGATGCTGACGTGCACCTTCACGACGCGGCGCAGCCAATCATCGCCGCCGGCGCGGCGTGCCTCGGCCTGAAGCCGCGTCGACGCCGCGACGGCGGCGCGAAGCTCCTGCTGTCGCTGCCGCAAGTGGGCCTCACGTTCGGCGTTGTCACCGGGCAACCGCATGGAGGCGGCGAGCGGATTCTCGAGCATCGTCATCCAGAGCCGGCCGTCGCTCATCTCGTAGAAGAACTCGTCGATCAGGATCATGTACACCGGCATGCGGCCGGTCGAGTCGTAACGCTGGACAGCCGCCGTGAGCGCCGGCAGGTAGGCGTCGGCGACCATGCTGTAGCTGACGTTGTCCACCTCGCCGGTCTCGAGCGCATGGCCGGCGACGTTATGTGTCCAGAGCACGTGATAGCTGCGCGCGGCATAGATGGAGCGCGCGATCTCCAGCGGCAGGTCGGCGCTGCGCAGCAGGGTGAGGGCGTTCTGATCGGTGAAGGGCCGCCCGATCATGCGGCCGAGGAGCGAATCGGTCTCCGTCTGCTCGTCGTACTGTTCGGGAGCGAGCGCGAGCTGCAGGGGCAGCCAGACGCTCCGGGAATCCTTCCATTCGTCGCGCAGACTGGCGTGCACCTGCTCGATGATGCCGAGCCACCGGGCATGCGCGCGAAGCACCGCCGGACGGGCTGTCGGAGCGAGGCGCGTCGAATCCTCGAGCCAACGCGCGAACGTCGCGTGGGCTCGTGACGTGAGCGCGCCGATGTTCGCCTGGTCCTTGACCTGACCGAAAAGCGTGTTGTACGGAAGCAGCACGTCGCTCAGCAGGCCGGCGCGCGCGCGCTTGGCGATCATCGCGCCGACTGACGTGTCACGAGCCGAAGACGTGAAGGCGCTCACGAGCGCGTCACCATAGCGGTGCATCGCGTCGCCATAGCCCTGGCCGGCGGCGAGCATGCGTACCTCCTCGTCCGTCGCCACGCTGCTGTATGCGCGGAGGAGCGACGCAGCGCTCGCGACTGAAGCGAGTGCCGCCTCCGTAGTGGCGTCGAGCCACCCCGTGGCCAGCTCGCGACCATCGCCTGTGCGTGGAAATGGCACGCACGTCGCGCGCGGTCGGGTGCGGCCGGCGAAGGGCTGCCCAAGCGGCGCCTGCACGCCCAGGCCCAGCGTGCGATTGCGCGTCGGCAGCCAATCGGCGCGCAGCATCGTGCCATGTCCGAGCAGACCGCCGCGGAGCACGGCGGTCTGATATGAAAGCATGAAGTCCACGCGCCGCGCATGGAGGTTCCAGTCGGCACCCGCGCTCAAGCCGAAGAATCGTGAGGTGGCGAGCAGCCGTGCGCCGAGTCCACGGAATGCGCCGCCGCCCGTTCCGTACATCTCACCCGTGCCGCCAAGCAGCCCCATCACCGGATTCGATACCGACCGATGCGCGCCGAGCACCAGGCTGCCGCCCGACCCGTCACCAGTGAAGCCGAAGAGTCCCGAGGCGGCGGCGTGGAATTGCCACACGGGTGGCTGCCCCATTGAAGCGACGGGCTGGACGCCGGTGAGCTGTCCTGCAGGCATGTCCTGCGCGCGCATGGAGCGCACGCCGATGGCGAGCGCGAGCGTCGGCACGACGAGCGCCCAATGGAGGCGATGCATGTGCTTCGCACTTGCAGACGCGGTGCCAGGCTCAGCTCCCGGCGATCGGCGATGATTCGACTCGCAGCCCGGGCATTCCGCGACAAACAAAAGGAGCGCAGGGACGAATGGTAACAAATGCGTGATGAGTTGCATCCAGCATCAGAAGATCGAACCGACACTGGAAATTCCCACGCAACGCTTTGCGGATTGGTGCCGTCTAACGGTGGCACGGTCACGCAGCACTCCACTTCTTCCACGCCCGCCCATGTTCGCTCCGCCGCGGTTCCTCGTCGCCCTGAGCGCGATCTTCCTCCTTGGCGGCACGCGCAACGCGGCCGCACAAGCCGCCGCCGCGACTCCCTCCAAAGCGCCGAATGGCGTGGGCGAGATTCGTGGAAGGCTCGTCGAGGCGGGGAGCGCCCGCGCCGTCGGCGCGGGCTCGATCACCGTTCGGCACGCGGGAGCGGATACCAGCTTTGCCGGCGGGGCCCTCCCTCGCGCTGACGGCACCTTCAGAGTGGATGGACTCGCTCCGGGCCGATACACGCTGCGCGTGCGCGCGCTCGGCTACGCGCCGCTCGTGCGCACGGGTATCCTCGTCGCCGCCGAGCAGCCGGTGACGGAGGTCGGTACGCTCACGCTCTCGCAGGTCGCCGCGCAGCTCGAGGGACAGGTAGTGATCGGCGAGCGGGAGGATGTCGCGCTCGCCCCCGACCGGAACAGCTACTCGGCGAAGAACCTCACCACCGCGAGCGGCGGCACAGCCATCGACGTGCTGCGCAGCGTGCCGTCGGTGGAGGTGGACGGAACGAACAACGTGAGCCTGCGCGGCAATCAGAACGTCGTGGTGCAGATCAACGGTCGCTCGTCGCCGCTCAAGGGTGAGCAGCTGGGAAACTTCCTCGCCCAGCTGCCGGCGAGCGCGGTGAAGAACGTCGAGGTGGCGACCAATCCCTCGGCGAAGAACGATCCCGAGGGCACGGCCGGCATCATCAACATCGTGCTCAACCAGGAAGCGGAGGTGGGTCTCAGCGGCGGCTTCACCGCGGGCACGGGAACCACTGGGCTGGCCAACATGTCGGCCAACGTCGGAAAGCAGTCCGGTCCCCTGACGCTGTTCCTCTCGGGCAACTTTTTCCGGGACAGCCGGGACATCACCGGCAAGTCGGACCGCACCAATCTCGTCACCACCGTGCCGGTATTCGTCGAATCGAGGTTCGGCGGGGAGGCGGAGCCGAGGTCGCAGAACCTGACGCTCCGCTCCGAGTACAAGTTCACCGCTCGCGATGCGCTCTCCGCGGATGCGATCGTGTCGCAGGGGCGGTGGGCGCGAGCGACCGCGACGCACTACGCCGATCTCGATGATGCACGCCAGGTGATCGGATTGTTCGATCAGTACAACAACATCGTGGCGCGCAACCTCTCGCAGGACTACACGGTGGCCTTCCGGCGCACGGGCGGCCCGGAGGCGACGACCTTCTCGACGGAGCTGCGCTACAACCGCAATCGGAACAACAACGCCACCGACCTCGATGGGTTCGTGCGCCAATCCGAGTCATCCACGGCCACACCGATCGGCCCGCGCGAGCACGATGCCGCGATCTGGCTGATGCCGTCGTGGAATCTGCAGACGGATTACACGAAGCCATTCAGCAAGAGCACGAAGCTGGAATCCGGCTTCAAGGCCACGCAACGGAGCACCACCAACGACTTCTCGGCCGCCTTCATCGATGCGGCGAGTGGCGCATTCGTGATCGATCCGGCGCGCGCGACCGCGTTCGACTACCGCGAGCGGATCGGCGCGGTGTATTCCGTGCTGTCGCAGCAGATCGGCAAGGTGCAGGCTCAGGGCGGCCTGCGCCTGGAGCAGGCGTCAACGCGGCTGGCAATGCCGCTCACGTCCGAGCAGTTCGACAATCGCTACGCGAGCGCTTTCCCGAGCGCGATCCTGACGTACAACGTGACGGACATGCGGCAGGCCAAGGTGAGCTACGCGCGTCGCATCAGCCGCCCCAATCCGGGCCAGCTCAGTCCCGTGATCTGGCGCGACGACGCGCGCAACATCTTCCACGGCAATCCCTACCTGAGCCCCGAATACACCGATGCCCTGGAGCTCGCGCTCCAGGAGACCCGCGGGTGGGGCTCGGTGCAGCTCAATCCCTATCTGCGCAAGACCGCGCACGCCGTGCGGTACATCCAGCGTGTCGACGCCGACGGGATCACCGTGGGCACGTTCGACAACGTGGCGAGCACCACGACCGTGGGCACGGATCTCAACGTCACCTATCGCACGGGTGCGCTGACGCTCTTCACCGGCGGCAGCGCGTATCACTACAGCAGCGACGCGGCCAACCTCGCCGGCAACCTGTCGACCAACGCCGTCGTATGGTCGGCGCGCGCGAACGCGACGTGGAAGTTCTCGCCGCTCACCGATCTGCAGATGTTCGCCAACTACCGCGCCCCCTATGCCACCGAGGGCGGCTCGCAGACGGCGTTCGTGTTCTCGAACGTGGCGGTTCGGCGCAAGCTCTGGGGCGATCAGGGCAGCGTCGCCGTGCGCGTCGCCGATCCGTTCAACCTGATGTCGTACGGGTTCCGCACCGCCGACGGTCGAGTGATCGAGGCGAGCGAGCGGCACTTCGGCGTGCGCGGGGTGTTCATCTCCGTCACGCGGAACTTCGGCCAGCAGTTGAAGCTCAAGCCCCGACAGCAGGAGGGCGAGGCACAGGTCGCGCCCGGACCAGGCGGACCCTGACCGTCAACAGCCGGTCTTCTCCATCGGGAGGCCGGCCTTGATCCAGTCGTCCTTCCCGTCGTGGTAGTCTCGCACGTTGGTGTACCCGAGCGCCGCCAGCTCACGGGCGGCAATGCGTCCGCGAGGTCAGCCGGGGTCCCAGCAGTACACCACGATGTCCGCGTCGTGATCCGGGACCTGCGCGGTGATGATCGCTACCGCCTGCTCCGGCGGCGCGCTGATCGCGCCGGGAAGGTGGTGCTTCTTCCAGTAGCCGACCGGGAGGACTTCGAACAGCGCGGGCGGATGATCGGATGCAAGCGCCGCCGCAAGCTCATCGCGTGAGATGGTCGGGACGCGCTCGTCCGCCTGGCTAGTCGATGTGTCCGTCATGGTCGCCGACTCTCCGCGAATCCTGCGCCAGACAGCACATCGTCTCTATGCAAGAGAGCAGAATGCACGGAAACTACGGAAGAAGCAGGAAACGGCGGATCAAACAAAGGCTTGATCCGTAGTTCCCGCCTCTTCCGACCGTTCCGTGC
>JBJMNM010000717.1:0-2636 GCA_045804305.1 Gemmatimonadaceae bacterium
GAGCTACGGCGCGCCCAAGGTGTGGCGATCTTCGCTCGGTGCGAGTCGGCGCTTCTTCGAGCGCTACCAGTTCAGCATCGACGGCTCGTTCGCGTATGGGCTGAGCCAGGGCGGCGCGCGCGACCTCAACCTCAACGACGCGCCGTACTTCAGCATCGAGGGCGGTCGCCCCGTCTTCGTGCCTGTGAACACGATCGTGCCCACGACGGGCGCGACGAGCATCAATGCGTCGCGCCTGCATCCGCAGTACGGAAGCGTGACCGAGCTGACGTCGGAGCTCCGCTCGCAGTCCGGGCAGGTGACCGTGTCGGTCGGCGGGCTCACGCTGCAGGGCATCACCCTCCAGGGATCGTATACGTACCTGCGCGCGCGCGATCAGCAGAACGGGTTCAGCAGCGGCGGCGGCTTTGGGGGCTTCGGCGGCTTCGGCGGTGCGACGACAGCGGGTGATCCCAACATCGTGGAGTGGGGGACGTCGGACCTGGAGCGGCGTCATTCACTGCTCGGTACCATCACCTATCCCGTCCGCGCCTGGCTCGACATCACCGCCATCGGCCGCCTCACCGCCGGTCAGCGCTACACGCCCACCGTGAGCGGCGACGTGAACGGCGACGGCTCGCGCAACGACCGCGCCTATATCTTCAACCCTGCCGATCCCACCATCGCACTGGACACCGCCTTGGTGAACGGCATGTCGCGTGTGCTTGCCAACGCGAGCGGACCAGCGCGCGACTGCCTCGTGTCGCAGATCGGGAACGTCGCCGGGCGCAACAGCTGCTCGTCGCCGTGGACGCCCGCGCTGGACATGCAACTGAACTTCAAGCCGAGCGCGTTCGGGCTCGATCGCCGGCTCACGGTCTCGCTGCAGCTCCAGAACCTGCTCGTCGGCGTCGATCAGCTCCTGCACGGCATGGACAACCTCCATGGCTGGGGTCAGCCTGTGGTGCCCGATCGCACGCTGCTGTTCGTCCGCGGCTTCGATCCGGCGGCCAAACAGTTCAAGTATCAGGTGAACGAGCACTTTGGCGTGGCGAGCGGTCAGAACAGCGCCTTCCGCGTGCCGTTCCAGATTGGACTGCAGGGTCGGTTCACGCTCGGGCAGGACCCACGCAGTCAGCAGGTCCGGCAGATCTTCGGTGGCGCCAACGGCACGCAGACGCGCGAGGACTACAAGGCGCGCATGCAGCGCCTGGTGCCCAACCCGTTCCTCGCGACGATCGGCCTCGACGACTCGCTCAAGTTGGCCCTCACCGCCGACCAGAAGACGAAGCTCAACGCCCTGTCGACGGCGCTCTTGCCCAAGGTGGACCAGCTCACGACCGAGATCGCCGACATGCTCGCCAACGCGGGTCGCAATCCCGATCCGCAGGTGATCTTCGCGCGGATGTCGGGCAAGACGGCGGAAGGCCGGAAGATCGCCGAGCAGGCGATCAACGACCTGCGCGCGACACTCACGCCGGAACAGTGGGAGAAGCTGCCGGACTCGGTAAAGACCATTCCAACTGGCCGCGGGTTCGGGCCCGGTGGCGGTGACCGAGGGGAGAGACGCGGGCCGGGCTGACGCTGATCGGACTACCGACCCGCCCGCCGTCGACGGTAGTCCGCCGACAACGCTACAGCGCCACCCGGAGGATCATCCCAATCGCCACGAGCGCATCCACCGCTCGTCGCGTGTCCGTCTGCCGCATGAGAAACGAGTCGACGTTCATCCCGTAGCCGAGCGGGATGCGCATCCCCGCCGCGTACTCGCGGCGGTTGAGCACGTCGAACCGCGAATCGTACGAGATGTCGTAGAAGACGTACGGACTGAGCGTGCGGCCTGCGGTGCGGACCGGGTAATGGACCGCGGCCCTGTTCTGATATCGCCGCGACCATTGCCCCGCGATGTCGCGCAGCTCCACGCGAGTACGATTGCGCAGCTCGAATCCCCTTCCGAGCTCGGCGATGAGGTTGGCCTGCGGCTGCCAGCGATGCTCGACGGTGCCATTCGCCATGGTGACCTGGCGGAGCTCCATGCCGAAGGACCCGTGCGCGAAGGCCGGCGATACCACACCCATGCCCTGCTGCCGCTCCGTGGGCGTGAGATCGCCGGTCGCGACATGCTGCTCCTCGATCAGCGTGACGCCCACGCCGTGCCAGCGCGGCAACGTGACGATGATCTCCGGCCGGTACTCGTGCAGCGCATCCTGGGCCGCCAGGGCAGGTGCCGCCAGTGTGAGCGCCGACAACAGAAACAGTGCAACGATGGGTGGGCGGCTTGACTGCATCTCGATTGGGGCGGTGGACGAGCGGTGACGGTTGGAGCAATCTAGCGACGCGTCGCCGCGTGGCTAAGTTGCCGCTCCCTCTCAAATCCTGACATGCTCGGTCGTTCCGCCTTCTCGATTCTCGCCATCGCCGCGCTCACGTCCGTGCTGTCGTGCGCGCAGGCACCCGCGCGCACCGGCCTTCCCGGCTACGACCTCGTCATCACCGGTGGGCGGATCGTGGACGGCACGGGCAACCCCTGGGTGTACGGTGACGTGGCCGTCACGGGGGACAGGATCGCGCGCGTCGCGCCGCGCGGCGCGCTCGCCGAGGCGCCGACGCGCCGCCGCATCGATGCAACGGGGCTCGTGGTCGCTCCCGGTTTCATC
>JBJMNM010000718.1:0-4969 GCA_045804305.1 Gemmatimonadaceae bacterium
AAGCGGTACGACGTCAGGGCGGCATCGAAGTCCCCCTGACGCTCGAGCCCCAGCGCCTCGTTGAGATAGTCGAGGCGCTGCGGCTTCACGTTGCCGTTCGACTTGCCGCCGAGCAGGCGGCTCAACCAGGACATTCGATGCGCAACGGGAGGGGCGCCAGGGGCTGGCCAGGCAGTGGATGGGATATTTAGGCGCAAAGTTAATTCCCGGGCGCGGGGCGCGGCAACGGCGACCGGCTTTCCGGCTCCCCGGGCCGGCCCTGCCCCTCCGCGCACGCAACGTGCTCCTGCTCTCGCTCAGCGGGCTACCTTGCCCGTATTCCTCCCCCATCAGGAGCGCCCATGTCCCCACGCCGCACCGCGATTGAACCGAGCAAGGGGGTCTTCGAGGTCGAATGGCCGCTGTTCGGAGAGCTCTCCCGCGCGCTGGCCCTCAAGGTCGTTCGCGACTACGACCCGGAGATCATCGTGGGCGTGGCCACGGCGGGCGTGGTGCCGGGCGCGGTGATCGCCGCCATCCTGGATCGCGAATTCCATTCGATCGTTGTGAGCCGGCGCTACCACTCGGAGTCGGTTCGCGAGACGCCGGCCGTCTTCGGCGAAGTTCCCCACGCGGTGCGTGGCAGGCGCGTGCTCCTGGTGGACGAGACCTGCGACTCCGGCGCGACGATGCGCCTCGCCCTGAATGCGGTAGTGAACGGCGGTGCGAGCGAGGTGCGCACCGCGGTGGCGTTCAAGACGGGCACGTACGAGCCCGACTATCACGCCCTGGCGACGGAGAGCACGATCGTGCTGCCCTGGGACCGCGAGGTGCTGTTCAAGGGAGAGCTGGTGCCGAACCCGCTGTATCGCGAGACGATCGGGGGATAGTTCCTATGCCGAGGCGCCCACCGCCGCCTCGTATCCCGTTCCGCGGCTCATCTCGTCGTAGACCTGCGTCATGACGTCCGTGCTGCCCAGGAGAAATCGGCAGCGCGCGCTGCCGGCGGAGCGGCACTCCACCTCCATCACGGCGAGCGGAGCATCCGCCACGCGGCCGAAGAAGTCGGCGAACATGCCCGCGGAGACATGGCAGCTCGGGATCTCGAGGCCACTGCCGGGCGTGGACTCTCCCCAGTCCGTCGAGTCGAGCGTGGCGACCGTGTCGTGCAGCGCGCCGACGCGCAGCGAGCCCCAGCCAGCGAGGCGAAAGAAGTCGGTGGCCTCGCGCTGAAAGGAATCGACCGACAGCGACTCCGGTGCCCCGAGGCCGCGACCGGCGAGCCACTGGCGAAACGCCTCGAACAGCGCGCCACCGCCGGCGTACCCCGCTTCCTGCAGATACGCGGCGGCGGCCACGCCGGTGTCGCGCATGAGAGCCGTGCGCAGCGCGGTCAGCGTGTCGCGAGTGAGCGCGAGCATGCCGCTGCCGGTGAGATCGATGGTCATGGAGGCCATGGGGGTAGTCTGGGCTCTGGACGGATCGAGCGCCAGCGGGGTCACGCCTCGCCCGCGAGCCGTCGCAGCTCGGCTTCGTCGACCGTTCTGACCCCGAGCGTGCGGGCCTTATCGAGCTTGCTGCCCGCATCGTCCCCCACGACGACGATGGAGGTCGCCTTGGAGACGCCGCTGGTCACGCGTCCGCCCTGCGACTCGATCAGCTCCGTGGCCTGCGCACGCGAGAGCGTCGGCAGCGTGCCGGTGACGACGAAGGTCATCCCCTTGAACGCGCCTCCCGCCGACACCGATCGTGGCTCGGACATCGTGAGCCCCGCCCTTTCCAGCTTGCGAAGCAGCTCGCGCGCCGAGTCGTCGCGAAAGAAGGCGGTGACCGCGACGGCGATCCCGCCGCCGATGCCGCGGATGGCGAGGACATCGTCCTCGGTCCCCTTGGCCAGCGCGGCCATCGTGCCGAAGTGTCGCGCGAGCAGCTGCGCCGCGGTCTGGCCCACGTGGCGGATGCCGAGCCCGAACAACAGGCGCGAGAGCGGCTGCCGCTTCGACGCCTCGATCGCCTCGATCAGGTTCTCGGCGGACTTGTCGGCGAATCGCTCGAGCGCCGTGAGCTGCTCCATCTTCAGCCCGTAGAGGTCCGCGACATCGTGCACGAGGCTCTCGGCGATGAACTGCTCGATGCGTGCGTACGACAGGCCGCGGATGTCCATCGCACCGCGGGAGGCGAAGTGGACGATCGCCTCCAGCTGACGATCGGGACAGGCGACGTTGGGGCAGTAGATCGCCACCTCTTCCTCGTCGCGCTCCACGGGTGTGCCGCACGACGGACATTTCCTCGGGATCGCCGTCTTCCGCGGCGGATTCTTCGCATCGCGCCGCTCGGGGACGGGGCCGATCACCTGCGGGATCACGTCGCCGGCGCGCTTGACCTGGACCACGTCGCCCACGCGGAGATCCTTCGCGCGAATGAGATCGAAGTTGTGCAGCGTCGCGAGCTGCACGGTCGTGCCGCCGATCTCCACCGGCTCGAGCACGGCGTACGGATTGAGCGATCCGGTGCGTCCGACGTTCACGCGGATCTCCTTCAGCACCGTCTCGGCGATGTCCGGGGCGAACTTTCGCGCGATCGCCCAGCGTGGCTCGCGGCCGCCCACCACGCCCAGCTCGTCCTGGAGCCGCAAGCTATCGACTTTGACTACACCTCCATCGATGCCGAAGTCGAGCGACCCGCGCAGCCTGGTCTCCACGTCGCGCGTCCACTCGTGCACCTGCTCGAGCGACGTGAAGCGGTGCCGGTGCGGCGCCACTGGCACCCCCCAGCGCGACAGCGTCTCCAGCAGCTCCCACTGCGTGCTGAAGGGCAGGGCCACACCCGGCGGGACGGCAACCGTGTACCCGTAAAAGCGCAGCGGCCGCCTGGCGGTGATGGCCGGGTCGAGCTGACGCAGCGCGCCGGCCGCGGTGTTGCGGGGGTTCGCGTACACCGGCTCGCCGGCCGCGACCTGCTCCTCGTTCAGCTTCTCGAACCCCTTGAACGGCATGTACACCTCGCCGCGAATCTCCAGCAGCGGAGGCACGTCGTTGCCGCGCAGTCGAAGCGGCACGTCGCGCAGGGTACGCAGATTCGCCGTCACGTCTTCGCCCACCACGCCGTTGCCACGCGTCGCACCGGTCGTGAGCACGCCGTCCTGGTAGGTCAGGCTCACGGCCGCGCCGTCGATCTTCAGCTCGGCCACATAGCCCACGCGTCGCGCATCCTCTCCGACCAGCCGCGCGATGCGCGCCTCCCACTCGTTCAACTCCTCCTCGTCGAAGGCGTTGCCGAGGGAGATCATCGGCACGAGGTGGGTGTGCTTGGCGAGGGCGCTGGCCGGCTCGGCGCCCACGCGCGTGGTGGGCGAGTCGGGGGTGCGCAGCTCGGGATGCTCGCGCTCGATGTCCTGCAGCTCGCGAAACAGCTTGTCGTACGTCGCGTCGCTGAGCGTGGGGCGGTCGAGCACGTAGTAATCGTACGATGCCTGGTGGAGCAGCGCGCGCAGCTCGGCGGCGCGGTGCTCGGGCGATACGGTGGGCATGCGGCGCGGGCTAACCCTTGGCCTCTTCCTCGAGCACCTGCATCGCCACCGTCACCAGCCGCTCCAGCTCCTCGTCCGCCGCCTTGGGGAGCAGTGTCTCCGCCCATGTCTGCTCTTCGCCGCGCGCATAGCGGTCGAACAGCCGGCGGACGAAGCCGACGAGCGCGATGCGCTGCAGCTCGGCCTTTCGCTGCGCGATGCCGAGGTCCTTCTGGCTGTGCAGGAGCGACTCGAAGCGATGCGCGTTGCGCAGTGCCTTGGCGGTGAGGGAGGCCACGGTCTGGCAGAAGCGGACGTCGGCTTCGCTGAACGGCTCGGCGTCGCGCTCGGTGCGCAGGAAGATGGCCCCGATCACCGAGCCTTCCCAGCGGATCGGCACCACCACGATGGAGCGCACGTTCCGCGTGTCGAGCTGCGACTTGATGCTGCGCAGCATCGGATCGTTCGCCGCGTCGGGGATGAACACCGTCTCGCCGCTCTCGAAGGCCCGCTTCAGCTCCGGATAGCGGTTGAGGTCCACGACGAGGTTGCGGATCGTCGGATCCTCGTAGCTCGCCACGAGGCGCACCTCGTCCTTGTCGCCCGACAGGAAGATCGCGCAGCGATCGAGGCCGAAGGTGCTGCCGAGCTTGCGCGCGATCGTCTGGAGCACGTCCACGAAGTGGAGCGACGCGGAGACTTCCTGAAGGATGTCGACGATGGCGGCGAGATGGTCGCGCTCGCGCTGGAGCTCGGCGACGCGCGCGCGAAGGCGCGCGAGCTCGTCACCGCTGGGAGGGATCTCCTGACTCGTGGGCGGAGAAGTCGGGGCGGGAGGCAGCGTCTGCTCCATCGTTCTCGGTTTTGTGCGCGTTGAACTCGTCGCCGTCGAAACGGATCACGCGGTTGCGGCCCGTCTCCTTGGCCACGTAGAGGGCATCGTCGGCCGTGCGTACGAGTGCGTCGCTCTCCTCGACCTTCGGGTGCGGCCACCCCGACACACCGAAGCTCGCCGTGCGCTGGATGCTGCCCCCGTCGAACGTGAATGTATGAGCCTCGATGTGTTTGCGCACCCTCTCGGCGAAGGTGACGGCGGCGTCGAGCACCGTGCCCGGGAGGAGGAGCATGAACTCCTCGCCGCCGTAGCGCCCCACCCGGTCGATCTCGCGCGCCTCATCCTTGAGGATCCTGGCGAACTGCTTGAGCACCTCGTCCCCCGCCTGGTGGCCGTAGGTGTCGTTGACGCTCTTGAACTTGTCGAGATCGCACATCACGAGGGAGAACGGCTCGCTGAGCCGCTGCGCGTGCTGGAACATCTCCTCGAGGCGCTCGTTGAGATGGCGGCGGTTGTCGAGCCCCGTGAGGCCGTCGGTCTGCGACATGTGGCGCAGCCGCTCGTTGACTTCGAGCAGCTCGCGCTCGCGCTCCTCCAGCGCTTCCTGGAGCCGCTTGATCCGCAGCATCGACCGCACCCGCGCCTTC
>JBJMNM010000719.1:0-2659 GCA_045804305.1 Gemmatimonadaceae bacterium
CGGCGCGCGAGCTTGAGCCCTTCGGCGGTGTTGGTGTGGTACGGCCCCACCTGCGCGCTCGCGAGCGTGGCGAGCGGGATCTCCTCGGCGCTGTCGTGAAACAGCACGACCTTGATGGAGTCGCCGGGAAACTGGGTACGAATCAGGTGCGTGAGCGCGAGCGCCACCTTCTTGGCGGGCGTGAAGCGATCCTCGCCGTACAGGATCATCGAGTGCGAGCAGTCGAGCATCAGCACCGTGGCGCAGCTCGAGCGGTACTCGGCCTGCCGCACCATCAGGTCGCTGTACTCGAGCGTCATGGGCACACTGATGTCTCCACTCCGGATCATGACGTTTTTCAGCGTCTCGTTGACGTCGATGTTGAGGACGTCGCCGAACTCGTAATGCTTGCTCCACCCATCCGCCTCGATCCCCGTGGCGAGATACGGCGTGTCGTGACTCCCGAAGCTCGACTTGCCGAGGGATCCGAGCAGGCCGCGCAGCGTCTTGTAGCCAAGGAAGTCGATCCCCTTCTCGGTGAGATTGAAGTTCACGTCGCGCGCGGCGGCCTGCGCGAGGGATCCCTTGCCCTCGAGCGGTTGATGGCTGCCCGGCATCTGGGGCGGTGTGTCGAGGTTGAGGTACCCTTCGTCGATCAGCCGCTTCACGAGGTCATCGAGCAGCTTGGCGAGCTTCGCCTGGGCTTCCTCGTCGCCCTCCCCACGCAGGGCCTCGAGCATCTCGGGAGTGAATTGCCCGCTCTCCATGAGCGCCTTGAGGATCGCCTCGCGCAGGGCATCGAGGGAGCGGTCGCCCGGCTCGTCGAAGCCCATGCCGTAGTACGGCTGCCCCTCGCCGCCGGCGAAGCCGGACTGGAGCAGGAAGTCGGCGAGCTTGTCGAGCAGCGACTGGAGATCGACCGCGTCGGCCATCTCCGGCGAGAACTTGCTGTAGGTGTGAAAGCGCACGGGGGCGTGTCCTCCTCTCTGAGTAATACTCGCGAGCGCGTGGGAGTGCCACAACCGAGCCTATCCCTATATTCCTCCCGTGCCCCCCGACCAGGCCCTATCGCTCAATCCGTTCCGCGTCGTCATCCGCCACCGGAACTTCAGAATTTTCCTGTTCGGGCAGACGCTCTCGCTGATCGGCACGTGGATGCAGACGATGGCGCAGGGGTGGCTCGCGCTCGAGCTCACCAACAGCGCCTTCCTCGTCGGTCTCGTCGCCACGGCCACGTCGCTTCCGATCCTCATCTTCACGATGCCGGCCGGCGTGCTCGTGGACCGCTCGGACAAGCTCCGACTGGTGCGGATCGCGCAGAGCGCCTACCTGCTCGAGGCCACGGCCCTCTGGGCCCTCACCGCCACTCACCGCATCACCATCGACTCGCTGCTGGGCCTCTCCTTCCTGAGCGGCCTGATCGCGTCGATCGAGATCCCGGCACGCCAGTCGATGTTCATCGATCTCGTCGGACGCGACGACCTTCCCGAGGCGATCGCGCTCAACTCGAGCGGGTTCAACCTCGCCCGCGTGGTCGGGCCCGGGATCGCCGCCGCCGTCATCGCGCGGCTCGGTATCGCGTGGTGCTTCTTTCTCAACGCGGCCAGCTTCGTGGCGGTGCTCGTCGGCCTGTTCATGATCACGCTTCCACCGCACCAGCCGCATCCCGGGCACGCGCGCCCCTGGATCGGCGTGCAGCAGGCGCTGCGCTACATGCGCGACACGCCGCGCGTGCGGGCCCTGATGATCATGGTCACGGTGTACTCCATCCTCGGTGTGCCGGTGCTCGCGCTCATGCCGGTGGTGGCGCGCGAGATGTTCCACCTCGACGCCGCCGGCTATGGCCTGCTGCTCTCCTTCCTCGGCGTCGGCGGGCTGACGGGCGCCCTGTCCCTGGCGGCCGTGGGATACCGCGTCTCCCGCACGCGCCTGCTGCTCGTTGCGTCGATGACGTGGCCGGTGCTGCTGATCCTGTTCTCGTTGACTCGTGTCCCCTGGCAGGGCTACGTATTGCTGCTCGGGATCGGATGCACGATGATCCTCAATGGCGCCATCGCCAACGGCCTCCTCCAGCAGATCGTGCCGAACGCCCTGCGCGGACGCATGATGGCGGCGTACGGGCTCGTCGTGGTCGGTCTGGCGCAGGTCGTCGGCGCGTTCTCCGCCGGGGCCCTCGCCGACGTTCTCGGCGTGCGGGCCACGATCGCCGGCGCGGCGGCGGCGATGTTGCTGTACGGAGCGTGGGCGTTCTTCAGGCGCCCGGAGCTGCGGACACTCGAAGACTCGGATGTACACGACGTGCCTGTTCTGTAACGGCGACCTCGGACGCAACGAGGTCGTGGAGGCCTTCCCGGTCGGCCGGCGGCTGGCGTTCGATGCCGCCAAGGGACGGCTCTGGGTGGTGTGCCGACGCTGCGAGCGTTGGAACCTGACACCGCTCGAGGAACGGTGGGAGGCGATCGAGACCTGCGAGCGGGAGTTTCGCTCCACGAAGCTTCGCGTCTCCACCGACGAGATCGGGCTGGCGCGCCTGAAGGAAGGGCTCGAGCTTGTCCGCATCGGAGCGCCACAACGGCCGGAGATGGCGGCGTGGCGCTACGGCGATCAGTTCGGCCGTCGCCGGCGCCGCCACTACGCGCTGGTAGCGGGAGGCGTCGCGATCGTGGGCACCGTGGTCATC
>JBJMNM010000720.1:0-5554 GCA_045804305.1 Gemmatimonadaceae bacterium
AACCAGGGGGCGCAGCTCGCGGCCATCGACATGCCCACGATGGATACGGTGCGTGTGTAACGACTGAACATGAGTCCTGGCGCGAGCCGCGATTGAACGGTGCGTCCGTGACCGGAGGGCGTACCAATTGCAGCCACTCTTCGAACCATGGAGGAGCGGGGACGACGCAGACCCACTCTGAGAAATTTCTTATGTCGCATCACCTGAGGTACCTCGTCATGCAGAGACGACAGCTGTTCGTTCTAGGCGTCGCGGTCGCGATCGCGGCGTGCCAGGACGCCACGACCGCTCCTTCACCGCTCTCGGCCAGCGGCGCGCCGGCGTCGGCGCGCGCCGCCCCGCCGCAGGGAACCGGCCTCGTGCTGCACAACGTCACGAGCACGCCCATTCCCCTGCTCGGGGACGCCGTGTTCAATGGTGAAGTGGTCATCACCCAGCTGGCCCTGAACGCCGTGGGCGGCCTGACGGCCAGCGGCACGCTGACTGGCACGATCACCGGCGTAGGCCAGACGATCACTCAGGACTTCACCACCGACGTCGCCATCAGCGGCAGCGGCAGTGGCAATTCGTGCTCGGTGCTCACGGCCGATCTGTCACCGATCAACGTCGACGTCGCCGGCCAGATCGTCTCGGTCGATCTCACGCAGGTGAATGCGACCGTCGGCGCCCAGGGTCCGCTCGGCAGCCTCTTGTGTACGCTCACCAGCCTCGTCAACCGAGGTGTCGGTGGCGCAGTGTCCGCTCTGCTCTCCGTCATCAACGCCATCCTTGGCGGCGGAACGCCGGCGCCACCGCCGGTGCCGTGACGTAGTACGTCGCGCGGCGCGTCGGGATCGGACCGGAGTCGATCCCGACGGCCGCGCTGCCACGAGTCGCATCGCTCAGCGCGCCACCGACGCGATCACGCCGAAGGCGAGCATGACCACGAGGATGACGATCAGCACGAGTAGAAAGCGAAGCCGCGAGCGGTGCACCGCATCCCGGACTTCCACGTCGAGGTAGTAGCGGCCGGATCCGGCGCCCGCCTCGCGCACGATCGCGTGGTCGCGCAGCCGGCGCCACCCGATACTGCCCGTGTCCACGCCAAGCTCCTCGGGCGTGACGGCGCGGTCCGGACTCGTGGCCCCGGCGCGCACGAAATCATCCATCAGGTGGCGTTCGCGAGCTAGGATTACGGCGGCGGCGCCCATATCGGTGTCGAGGGAACGAAGTTGCGGACGGACCAACAAGCGGCCGTCGTTGTTTCATGCAACTGACGCCGTCAGCGGCAAGCTGTCAAGTTCATATGGCTGTCGCTGATCATGCCGGCGGCCAGCCACCCGCATGACGGCGAAGCAATCCCTTTTGCCTGGTCGCGGTGTCCAACCGCACGTCGCCGTAACCTGGCCGTTCCCCCATCGTACGCCCAGTGACCCGCCGCCTTCCTTCCATAGTAGCAGCGCTGGTCCTCATCCTCGCCGCGTCTTCCCTTCGCGCCCAGGGTGTCGACGTCATCCGCGGCCAGGTCACGGGCCCTGAGAACCAGCCGATCGAGAACGCCAACGTCACCGCCACGTCGGTGGCGGGTGGCGTGAACCGCTCCGCCCGCACCGACGCAAATGGCCGCTTCACCATCACCTTCCCCGGTGGTGAAGGCGACTACTTCATGGGCTTCACCGCCATCGGCTACGCGCCGAAGCGGTTCGAGATCAAGCGGACGGCGGATCAGGAGATCCTCGTCGCCGATGCGCGGCTGTCGCGCGCCGCGGCCATGCTCGACACCGTCCGCGTCGCCGCCGACCGCAATCGCGTCGGACGGAACGACGACAAGCAGCCGGACATCAGCGGCACCGAGCAGGCCGCCACGGCCGCGGCCGTCGCCGCGAATCAGCAGGGCGATCTGAACGCGATGGCCGCCACGATCCCCGGCGTCACCGCCGTCACGGGCGCCGATGGCGATCCGGCCGGCTTCTCGGTGCTCGGCCTCTCGTCCGACCAGAACAGCACCACGCTCAACGGCTCTCCCTTCGGCAGCAGCAACGTGCCGCGCGACGCGAACGTCAGCACGTCCGTGGTCACCACGCCGTACGACGTGAGCCGAGGTGGGTTCAGCGGCGCGCAGTTCAACATCCGTACGGGTCCGGGCTCGAACTTCATCCGACGCAGCACGTCGCTCAACTTCGATGCGCCACGGCTCCAGTGGACCGATCCGGCCGCCCGGTCGCTCGGCCAGCAGTACACCAATCTCTCGCTTGGCGGCTCCGCGGCGGGCCCCATCACCTTCGACAAGGCGTTCTACAACGTCTCGTACCAGCTCGGCCGCCGCTCAAGCGACCTGCACTCGCTGCTCAATACCGACCCAACGGGCCTGCAGGCCACCGGCCTCTCGGCGGATTCCGTGCAGCGGCTGATCGCGCTGCTCGGTCAGGCAGGCGTGCCCACCACGGTCGGCGGCCGCGTTCCGCAGGATCGGCTGAGCGACAACGGGTCCGTGTTCGGGAGCATGGACTTCAATCCACCCAACTCGAGCAGCGGGCAGACGTTCAACCTGACCTTCAACGGTTTCTGGAACCGCCAGACGCCGGTGGGCCAGCTGGCGACGGAAGTCCCCGCGCACAGCGGCGACCGCACGAGCTACACCATCGGCACGCAGCTGAATCACACCGCGTACGTGAAGGGCGCCGTGCTGAGCGAGACGACGGTCGGCATCAACGGCGACCGCAACTACGGCTCTCCCTATGCGTCGCTCCCCAACGCGAGCGTGCTCGTGAACTCCACCTTCGCCGACGGCACCAGCGGCGTCCGCAACGTGTCGTTCGGCGGGAGCTCCTTCCTCGGCACCAGCAACACGAACATCGGCGTGAACGCCATGAACCAGCTCTCCTGGTTCAGCAAGAACAACAAGCACCGCATCAAGTTCACCAGCGAGCTGCGCCGAGTCGGGTACGATCAGGATCAGACGAGCAACCTGCTCGGCTCGTATTTCTACAATTCGCTCGCCGACCTCCAGGCCAACCGGCCGGCGTCGTATACGCGCTCGCTGCTGCCGCGCACGCAGAGCGGCAGCGAGACGATCGGTGCCCTTTCGCTCGGCGATTCCTACAAACGGAGCGGCGATCTCCAGATCCAGTACGGCCTGCGGCTCGACGCCAATCGCTTCTCCTCATCGCCGGAGTACAATCGGCAGATCGACAGCGTCTATCGGGTACGGAACGACGAGACGCCGAACCGCGTGTACCTGAGCCCGCGCATCGGGTTCTCGTGGACGTACGGTGCCGCCACGCAGATCGCCGCCTTTGATGGAGCCGCGCGCGCCCCGCGCGCGGTTGTTCGAGGCGGCGTGGGGGTGTTCCAGAACACGCCCAACGCCACGCTGATCGGCAGCGCGATCGACAACACCGGGCTGCCGGGCGCCGTGCAGCAGCTCACCTGTGTCGGCGCCGCTGCCCCGGTGCCAGACTGGGCCGCCTATGCGGCGGATCCGGGCAACATCCCGACCCAGTGCGCCGACGGGACGAACGGGAGCGTGTTCGCCAACAATGCCCCCAACGTCACGATGTTCGCCAAGGACTTCGCCGCGCCGCGCAGCGTGCGCGGCAACCTCCAGTGGAACGGCCCCATTCTCGGCAACCGCTTCGGCGCCACCGTCGAGGCTACGTACTCGCGCAACTTCAACCAGAGCGGCTTCCTCGATCTGAACTTCGCGCCCAAGGTGCAGTTCGGCCTGCCCGACGAGGCAGGACGCCCGGTGTTCGTGCTGCCGACGAGCATCGTCGAGCAGACCGGAGCGATCGCCTCGCGCGACGCCCGCGTGAGCACCCTGTTCAATCAGGTGCGGCAGCAGCGCTCGGATCTCGTGAGCGACAGCAAGCAGCTCCGCTTCAGCCTGAGCCCCGTCACCTTCAGCAGCGACTTCACCTGGAACGCGAGCTATGTGTACTCGCGCAACTCGGAGCAGTTCCGAGGCTTCACGAGTACCGTAGGCAACCCCACGGACGTGAGCTGGGGCCGCAGCAACTTCGACTCGCGCCACCAGATCACCTACAACATCGGCTACAACTTCTTCGACGCGGTTCGCGTGAACTGGTTCGGCCGCTTCCAGAGCGGGCTACCCTTCGCGCCGCTCGTGAGCGGGGACCTGAACGGCGACGGCTACGTGAACGATCGCGCGTTCGTGTTCAATCCGACCGCGATCGCGCCAGCCGATCCGGTCCTCTCGAGCGCCATGCAGTCGCTGCTCGACAACGGCTCCGGTGCCGCGCGCAGCTGTCTCCTCCAGCAGCTCGGCAACCTGGCCGGCCGCAACAGCTGCGAGGGGCCGTGGACGTCGAGCGCGAATCTCAACATCTCGTTCAATCCGATGAAGGTGCGCCTTCCGCAGCGGGCCACGCTCACCTTCAACGTGAGCAACCCGCTCGGCGCCGCGGACATCCTGTTGCACGGCGAGAGCAAGCTGCACGGCTGGGGGCAGTTTGCCTTCCCCGACCAGACGCTGCTCTACGTGCGCGGGTTCGATCAGGCGAACAAGCGCTACAAGTACGAGGTCAACCCGCGCTTCGGCAGCACGAATCCGCAGTTCAGCCCCTTCAGGCAACCTGTCACGCTCACGATGCAGCTCCGCGTCGATGTCGGACCGTCGCGCGAGCGGCAGACGCTCACGCAGCAGCTCGATCGGGGCCGCAAGACGGAGGGGCAGAAGCTGACCGCGCCGATGCTCAAGGCGATGTACGGTACGGGCGGCGTGCTCAACCCGATGTCGCAGCTGCTTCGGCAGAGCGATACGCTCGAGCTGACCGGCGTGCAGGCCGACTCGCTCGCAAGCATGAACCGCCGGTACACCGTGCGTCTCGATTCCATCTGGAGCGGCGTGGCGCGCGACCTGGCGAGCATGCCGGCCGAGTACGATCAGGGGGAGGCGTACGGCCTGTACAAGCGGGGCCGAGAGGCGAGCGTGGATCTGCTCATCGCGCTCGCGCCGACGATCGACGACCTGCTGACGCCGGAACAGCGGCGCAAGCTGCCACCACTCGTTGCCAGCCATCTGGATCGGCGGTATCTCGCGGGCATTCGGAGCGGGACAGCGGGGAATACGGCGGGCGGGGTGTTCATGGGCGGGATGTTCATGAGCGGTGGGGGCGGGGGTGGGGGCGAGCGGGTGATCATTCGGGGGCCGTGATGTTGCCTTCGACCACACGGCACTGTCACCGGCACCGCACTGCTACCGCACTGCAACTGCTACCGCACTGCAACTGCTACCGCACTGCAACTGCTACCGCACTGCAACTACAGTGGAGTATTCGGTCCAGCGGGGTCGGGACCGTCAGCCGGTCGAGATCGCGACACCCCAATCGTCTGTACTCAGTGGTGAGTAGTCTGTGCCGGGTCGAGTCGCGATTGGGTGTACTCGACCCACGGTCTCGGAACTGATTGCCGGGAACAGAGAACTGAGTTGCCGCTGGCTGACACGGCGAACGGACCAGCCACCGGTGAACTCATCACTCGACTGTAGTTGAAGGGCAGTTGCAGCGAGCCATTTCGTCACTTGCACCAATCCGTCACCCAGGTCCGAGAGACT
>JBJMNM010000721.1:0-2943 GCA_045804305.1 Gemmatimonadaceae bacterium
ACCGCCGCTCCAGCTCGGCGAGCGACGCGTGTTGCGGACCCATCGCCAGCCCTTTCGCGTAGGCTGATCGGTCCGCGTACTCTACTTCCAGCTCGGCGATTCGCTGCAGAAACTCGCTCCGCATCACCGCGAGTCGCTTCGCGAAGCCGAAGAAGTCCTCGGCGCGCAGAAAGAATCCGCGCGACGTGCGACGCGACCAGACCAGACGCAGCGCCCTGGCGAGCGATCGCTGTGCGACGAGCGTGACATCCGCCTCCAGGTCCGCGCTGCCGACTGAGGGAAGGCCGGCGGCGGCGGCGATCGCCTCCAGCAGCGTCGACTTTCCCGAGCCGTTCTCCCCCACGAAAAATGTGACCGGCCGCTCGAGACGCAGCGTATCCAGCGTGCGGATGACGGGTACGGAAAAGGGAAACCGCGCGTCGTCGTCACCAGGTCGACGGTGGATCTCGCGCAGGAACGGGGCGCGCCCAGCCTGCGCTTCGCCCTCGTCCGGGGTATTCTCCTGTATCGGGCGTCGCCTGGGCATGCTCAATCCTCGCTCGATGCTCCCATCCCCCGCAACGTGTCTCCCGCCCCACCCATGGCTCCCCTTCCCTCCCGCGCCGACGCACTCGCCCTGATGCACGAGTACACCGTCAGCGACTCGCTGCGGAAGCACATGCTCTCCGTGGAAGCCGTCATGCGCGCCTACGCCGAGAAGCAGGGCGCCGACGTGGAGCGCTGGGGGCTCACCGGGCTGATTCACGACTTCGACTACGAGCGGTGGCCCAACGACGCGCACTCCCCGACGGAGGAGCACCCGAGCGAGGGCGTGCGCATCCTCCGCGCGCGCGGCTGGCCCGAGGATATCCTCGAGGCGATCCTCGGCCACGCGATCTACTGCAACACGCCGCGTACCACGCCGATGGCGAAGACGCTGTTCGCCGTGGACGAGCTCACGGGGCTCATCACGGCCACCGCGCTCGTGCGCCCGTCGCGCAGCGTACACGAGGTCGAGGCGCGATCGGTGCGCAAGAAGATGAAGGACAAGGCCTTCGCGCGCGGCGTGAGCCGCGACGACGTGATCGCCGGCGCCGCGGAGCTGGGCGTGGACCTGGACGAGCACATCGCGTTCGTCATCGCCGCGATGCAGCGCTCGGCCAGCGCGATCGGCCTCGCCGGCACGCCGGCTGCCGCCGAGGGTGCGTGATCGCCCCTTCAACAGTCCACCGCCCGGGGCCGTAACTGGGATGACGTTCCCCTGCCGGAGCCATGCCCGCGAGCCTCGCGTTCCCACCGCCGCCGCTCTCCATGCCCGCGCCTGCTGACGGCGCGAGCGGAAGCGCGGCTGCCGAGCGCGCGATCGTGGTCGCGGCCCAGGGCGGATCGAGCGAGGCCTTCTCGGCGCTCGTGCGCATCCACCAACGGCGGGCGTACGCCATCGTCCGCGCGATCGTGCTCTCGCACGAGGACGCGGAGGACGCGGTGCAGGAGGGATTCCTTCACGCGCACCGCGCGCTCGACCGGTTCCGTCCCGACCAGCCGTTCGGGGCGTGGCTCTACCGGATCATGGCGAATGCTGCACTGGATCTCGTGCGCCGCCGCAAGGTGCGTGACGCGGACGAGCTTCCGGAGTCCATACCGATGCCCTTCCGTGATCCGGCGGAATCGGGGGAGCTTCGGGAGCGGTTGAAGCTGGCGCTCATGCATCTGACCGACCGGCAGCGCGCGGTGATCGTGATGCACGACGTCGAAGGGTTCACACACGGGGAGATCGGGCGAACGCTCGGCATCCCGGAAGGCACGGCCCGTTCCGATCTTCATCACGCCCGCGCGGCGCTGCGCCGGCTTCTGCAGGACATCCGGAGTACATCATGACGAACGAGCGCTGGACCTCTGGCGACGCAGAGTTGACCAATGCCTTGAGGGCGCTGTATGCCGCGCCCAGCGAGGAGGGGTACTGGGATGCGCTCGAGGCGCGCATCCTCGCGCACATCGCGCGCGGTGACGAGGGCGCGCGGTGGTGGGGCGAGCTGGTGGACATGGCGCGACCGGGCCTCGTGGCGGCCGCGGCGCTGATCCTCGCGGCGACGATCGGCGTGGTACGGTCACAGCAGCTCGAAGCGCGCAGCGCGTACGCCAGCATCATCTCGCCGGCGCCGGCCAGCGCCGAGACCTCGGCGCGCGCCGAGTCGATCGGCGACGGCGACGTCGCGATTCACTACCTCCTCTCCCGGTAGGTCAGGACATGCAGCGACCGAAGCAGCAGGCGCTCGCGTTCCTTCTCGGAGCCGTGCTCGTCGGGGGCGTCGTGGGCTTTTCCGCCGATCGGGTGTTCCGGCACGACGACACCTCGGTAGCCGCCAAGCGCAAGGCGATGTACGACGATCTCGATCTCCAGGCGGCCCAGCGCGCGGCGCTCGATTCGCTGTTCGATGCGCGCAACTGCAAGTACGATTCGATCTTCAACGCGATCCGGCCGGCGCTGGATTCGCTCAAGAGCGAAACGCGCTCGCGGACCAACGCGATCCTCACCGACGAGCAGCGCACGAAGCTGGAGAGCCGGCGCAAGGATCACGACGCGAAGGACGAGGCCGAGCGGAAGCGCATTCAGGCGCTCTGCCACAAGTAGCTGCGACAGTCGTCCAGAAGGACAGTTAGCTCAGGGCCAACCGATCACCTTCACCCCCGCCCCTCGCGCCACGTCCATGGCGTCGATCACGGCTGCGTAGCGTAGGTGCGGCGCCCCCTTCACGAATAGCACCTTGTCTGGCCGGCCGTCGTAGATCCGACGCAGCGTTGCGTCGAGGGTGCCGCGTGCGACCAGCTTCTGGTTGATCCGCGCTTCGCCCTCCTCGCTCAGCTCGAGGACGATCGAGGGAGATGGCGATGCGGTCCGCGCTGGTCGCGGCTCGGGGAGCTGCACGTCGATCGACTTCCGCATGCTCGGGATTGCCGCCATGA
>JBJMNM010000722.1:0-5621 GCA_045804305.1 Gemmatimonadaceae bacterium
CACGCTCGAGCTCCTGGTCGACCGGATGCCGGCGAGGTCGATCGCGGCGCGTCCGCGAGCGAGCAACGAGCCGGTGCCGAACATGAAGCTCTTCTCCGTGACCTCACCGCCGCTCGGAACCCCGAATGGGAGCGTGCGCCACCGCCCGCCCGCGCGCAACTGCAGGCTGCTCCCCAGGAAGCGCGGCCCGAGCACGTCCGCGCCCACACTGGTGTCCCAGCTATCGGTGATAGGTACCGTGGCCGATCCGAGGCCGCGCATGTTGCTCCACGTGTCGTGCGCGGCGCGCACGGCGATGCTCGTGCCGCGGATGCCCAGATACGCGGCGCTGAGCGCGAGCCGGTCGGGCACGTTCGCCTTGCCGATCGTGGCGTCTCCGCCCTTGAGCGAGAGCGTGCCCCCGCGCCGATACGACGCGGCCACCACGCCATAGCGGCCCGTGTAGACCTCCACTCCGGCCGAAAACGCGTTGCCGACGTACGTGACCGTGGAGGAATCCACCGCCGGTGCGTAGCGGGTGCTGTCGTCGAAGTGCGTGCTGTCGGAGAGGCGATTGTCGCCGGTGATCACGTGACCGGCCGCGCCGAGATGCAGCCATGACGTCGGCGCCCAGGCGAGCGAGAGACGGATGTCGCCGATGGCGCCGTCGCTCACGAACACGTTGGTGGACGTGAGCGTCGTACCGCCGACGACCTGCGACCCTCGCGACACCGTCTGGAAGCTCCGGTCGAGCAGGTTGGTGACGCTGATGCCGGCCATCACCGTCTGCGTGATGGGAATCGTCGCCACGGCGAGCGGGTAGCGCGCGATCGTGGTCTTCTCGGAAGCGCTGCCGGCGCTGAGCGTCCGGAACTCGGGCTCGAGCTGGATGTACAGGGCCGACCCGCCGATGTTGAGGATGGAGGCCGGGTTCGAGGCAGACAAGGGATCGATCTCCGCGAGCGCGCCGCCCGTGCCGAGCGTGCGCGTGCTGAGATAGCCGGTCGGGTAGCCGAACCCTTGCGTGCTCAACGTGCCCTGCGCGTGGGCGAAGGCGGGCACGCCGAGCAGGGCGGCGGTGAAGAGTCGGAACAGGTTGGTTCGCATGATCACGGAATTCCGAAGCCGCGGCGCGGCACGTAGGTGAGACGGAGGCTTGGACGCGACGCGACCGGCCCGTGCATCGACGAGAAGTCCAGCTCACCGGGCGACGAGCCCTCCTGCACCACCCGCAGCACGAGCGCACGTGTCGACTTGGATGCTTCCACGGCCCGCCACGCTCGCACGATGTTCACGATCTCGAGGTTGCGCGTCCCCGAGGCGGATGGCAGCAGGCGGAGCGTGTCCACGGGCCACAATCCCGGCGTCGCGAGAAACTGCGATGCGGTGAACGGGTCGGTGATTGCCGGGCCGGCGGTGACCGGCAAGGTGATCACGGTCAGCGTATCCTTCGCTCCCCCCGTCGAGCGCGACGTCAGCTGCGTCAGCTGGAGCGACGCGCGAATCACCTGCACCGAGTCGATGACGATGGACGGGATTTCGAAGCGCATGTAGGCGCGGGCCCCCGCCAGGCCGCCGAGCGCGAGCACGGTGTTCGGCGGCGGCGGAAGCGCGCCCGACGCGACGAGTCGATACATCACGAGCGACGCGGCCACCGCTGCGTCGGTGGTGGGCGTCCTGGAGTTGAGAAATACCGTGTCCGGCGCAACGGTGGTGTCCGCGGACACCCGGAAGCGCACCCGCGGCGAAAACGAGCTGCCGCTGATGCGCAGCGTGGCCGACGAGCTGCCGCTCAGCTTGAGCCCGATCCGCAACCGCTGGTTGTTCCTGACCTTGCCGAGCAGGACGTCGCTCGAGAGCGGCAGGCGGAGGGTGTCGCCCAGCTCGTTGACCTGATACGTCCGCGAGCCGAGCAGCTTGTCCTGGCGGAACAGCGGCAGCAGGGTCTGCGGAATGGTGTCGTTCGCCGTGGTATCCACGTCGTACGCTTCGATCGTGAGCGGGATGGTCGGCTTCACGAACGCGGTATCGATCCGGAAGATCAGGTTCGCGCTGTCGACGCGCGCGATGAGGCTGTCGGGCTGCGGCGTGGGCGGCGTGTACCGCTGCGGCAGCGTGTCGAACCTCGTGATGATGCGGACGTCGGCAGTGTCGCCGCGCGCCACGAGCGAGAGCTCGCGGGTCTCGCCCAGCAGGGGAAAGCCGGTGAGGGTGGTGTCGTACGCGATCGCGCCAACGAGCACGGTATCGCGCAGCGTCGCGCTTTCGTCCGCGCAGAGGGAAGGACACCCGAGCGAGCCCGTGACGTTCTCCGAGCATGCACCGAGCAGGAGCAGCAGGGCCGCGCCGAGCGCGCCCCGAAAAATCCGATCAGACACTTCGTACACTCCGTCCGACGTTGCCGGGACGCGTCATCGGCGCCCCAGCGACGTGGGGGTAAAGGCATCAGGAAGTAATTCCGACATCGTCCAACGCGCTTCCCCGCCGGCGCGGGTCACGCTCACTACCACGAGCTGCGGCGCGAACTCCATCAGCACCTGCCGACAGATGCCGCAGGGCGGCGTCGGCTGGGCCGCCTCGGTGGCGATCACGATCGCCGAAAACTCGCGCACCCCGCGCGCGACGGCTGCGGCCACCGCCGTGCGCTCCGCGCAGAGACTGGCGGGATACGACGCATTCTCGACGTTGCAGCCCTCCGTCACGCTGCCGTCGGCGGCGAGCAGCGCGGCACCGACACGAAAATGCGAGTACGGCGCGTACGCCCGCTCCATCGCTGCCCGCGCTCGTTCCGTCAGCATGGTGATGCTGCGCCCGCCGGCCGCGAGCTCATCGTGCTCGGCGATCAATGTCCGCGCTCCAGCACCGGCAGGAACGACGTCCCCCGACCACGGAACCCCACGTTCAGCCATTCCGCCACCGTGGCGCCGAGATCCGAGAAGGTCGGCCGAAGGCCGAGCCCCACCGGGTGCACGATGTCACCGAGCGCGAGCAGGGGGACGTTCTCCCGCGCGTGGTCCGTGGAGCTGGTGGTGGGATCGTTGCCGTGGTCGGCGGTGATGAAGAGCAGGTCGTCCTCTCGAAGTGCGGCGCGGATGGCCGGAAGCGCGTCGTCGAACTCGCGAAGGGCGCGCTCGAACCCGGCCGCGTCGTTGCGGTGGCCATACCGGGTGTCAAAATCTACAAGGTTGGCGAACAGCAACCCACCCTGGTGGCCGTCGGCCCACTGCCGGATGAAGCGGATCCCCTCGGCGTTGTCGGTGGTGTGGCGCGCCCGGAGATGCCGGCCGGCGAACAGGTCGTCGACTTTCCCCACGGCCGCACGCGGCACGCCGGCCGCCGCGAGCGCGTCGAGCAACGTTTCGCCGGGCGGGGCGATCGAGTAGTCGCGACGATTCGCCGTACGGGTGTAGGCACCGGCATGACCGGCGAATGGCCGAGCGATCACGCGCGAGACGTCGTGCGGTGCCACGAGCTGCGCGCGAGCAATCTCGCAGGCGGCATAGAGCTCCTGGAGGGGCACGGCGCCCTCGTGCGCGGCCACCTGGAACACGGAATCCGCCGACGTATACACGATCCACTTCCCCGTGCGCTCGTGCTCCGCGCCGAGCCGCTCGATGATCTCGGTGCCGCTCGCGGCCACGTTGCCAATGACGCCCCGCCCCGTCGCGGCGGAAAAGGCGTCGACGACGTCGGCGGGAAAACCATCCGGATACGTGGGAAAGGGACGCTCCAGGTGAAGACCGGCGATCTCCCAGTGGCCGGTGGTGCTGTCCTTTCCCGCCGACGCCGGACGCATCGCGCCCCATGCACCGTCCGGCTCCGCGACCGCAGATACGCCGGCGATCGGCGCGATCTTCCCCAGCCCGGCGGCGGCCAGGTTGGGGAGCGTGAGCCCGCCCACCGCGCGCGCGAGGTTGCCGAGGGTGTTGCTGCCGGCGTCGCCATAGGTTGCGGCGTCATCCGCCGCCCCCACTCCGACCCCATCCAGCACGAGGATGATTGCACGTCGCCTCATGCCGCGGCCACAGCCCGCACCTGCTCCTCGCCGACGTACCGCCGCGGCAGACGGAGCCGAAGTCCCGTGAGGATCTCGTAGGGCGACAGCTCGCACTGCGCCGCGAGCTCGCCTACCGTGATCGTGTCGCCGGCGTCGCGGCCGAGCAGCGTCACGAGGTCGCCGAGGGCGGCGTCGGTATCGGTCACGTCGAACATCGTCATGTCCATGGTCACTCGCCCCGCTACCGGAATGCGACGACCACCGAGCAACGCGACGCCGCGGTTGCTCAGACTCCGCCGATACCCGTCCGCGTACCCCACGGGCAGCGTTGCGATCCGCCGCTCGCCGCGAGCGCGCCAGGTCGCGCCGTAGCTCACCGTCTCGCCGTCACCGATCGTGCGCACCTCCACGATGCGGGCGCGCACGCTCACGACGGGCTCCGGCGAGATGGCGCCGCCCTCGAATCCCGCGACGCCGTAGAGAAAGATGCCGGGTCGAGCGAGGCTCCAGCGAGACGGCGCACGACGCTCGACAGCCGGTCCATTCTCCGCATGCACGAGCGCTGGCCGCTCCGGCAGCGCGTCGAGCGCCACGTCGAAGCGCCGCTGCTGCTCGTCACGGCTCGCGTCGTCCAGCTCGGCCGAGTGAAAGTGCGTGAACACCCCTTCGGCTCGCGCGCGCTGGAGCAGCTCGCGATGGTGCGCCACCTCGTCCCAGCGCATGCCGGCGCGCGCCATCCCCGTGTCGACCTGCAGGTGCCACGGGCGCCCGGTACGCGCCCAGGACTCGATGACGGCGGGATCGCCGAGCGTGGGGGTGAGGTCGGCGCGACGCAACGCGTCGATCTCGGTGCGGAGAATGGGCGTGAACACGAGGATCGGCCGCGTGATGCCGCCTCGGCGCAGCTCGTCACCCTCCGTCACGGTGGCGACTCCGAATCCCCACGGCTCGATCGCCTCGAGGGCGAGCGCGGCACGGAGCGCGCCGGTGCCGTAGCCGTCGGCCTTGACCATGGGAAGCAGGGGCACGCCCGCACGTGCCGCCACGGCAGCCCCGTTGCGGCACAACGCGCCCAAGTCGATCTCGACCCAGGCGCGTGTCATGGGACGGCGCGATTCGCTATCATGTGAAGATTGAACAAGATACGGACGGGAGAAGACCGATGCAAGAAAAGGCAGGACTCACGGAGTCGCTCGAGCTGATGCGGGATCTGCGCAGGCGCTGCGAATGGGACGCGGCGCAGACGCACGAGTCGCTTCGTCCCTACCTCATCGAGGAAGCGTACGAGGTGGACGACGCCATTCGATCCGCCAACGATCAGGCCCTCCGCGAAGAGCTCGGCGACCTGCTCCTACAGGTGCTCTTCCACAGCGTCGTCGCGGAGGAGCGTGGTGCATTTGACTTCGGCGACGTGGCGGAAGGTTTCCTCCGTAAGATGAAATCCCGACATCCGCATCTCTACGAGGGCGGCGAGCGTCAGAGCTGGGAGGGGATGAAGGCGAAGAAGCGAGACAGCATCGTCGACGGGCTGCCGGCCGATCTGCCGGCGCTGCACCGCGCATTCCGGCTGCAGGATCGCGCCGCCGGCGTCGGCTTCGACTGGCCCGACGCGACCGGCCCGGCCGAGAAGGTGGAGGAGGAGCTC
>JBJMNM010000723.1:0-4891 GCA_045804305.1 Gemmatimonadaceae bacterium
CTCGAAGCTTACCAGGTCGCCAAGCAACTGGCCATCGAAGTGTACAACGTTGCGGCACAGCTTCCAATGACGGAGCGATTCGAGCTGTCTCGGCAACTCAGGAGAGCGGCGGTGTCGGTCGGCTCGAACGTTGCCGAGGGGTGTGGCAGATCAACACGCCCTGACTTCGCGAGATTTCTCGATGACGCACTCGGCTCAGCGTACGAGCTGGAGTTTCAGCTCGAGCTATGCATAGAGTGCGGGCTTGCACCGCGCACCGAAAGCGAACGAGCCGTTGAAACGGCGAGGCGCGTCCAGCAAATGCTGACGCGCCTCATCATCAAACTCCGTCGCTCGGGTGCGTGAGCCGTTGAACCGTTCACGGTTCACGGTTCACGGTTCACCCGAGGTACGACTCGAGCGCCCGCGCCCGCGAGACATGCCTCAACCGCGAGAGCGCCTTCTCCTTGATCTGCCGGACCCGCTCGCGCGTGATGCCGAGCAGCGACCCGATCTGCTCGAGCGTCATCGGCTCCTCGCCGTCGAGGCCGAAGTACAGGCGCAGGATCTTCGACTCGCGCTCCTTCAGGTGCGCGAGGGCCTCCTCGATCGATTCCGTGAGCGCCTTCTCGAAGGTCAGCTCGTCCGGCGTCGGGTTGAGATTGTCGGGAAGGTAGTCCAGCAGCTTGTTGTCCTCGCCCGGCGTCATCGGCGCATCGAGGGAGAGGTGCGTCTGCGAGATCGACATCGTCTTCGCGACTTCCTCTTCCGTGATGTCCATCCCCTCCGCGATCTCGGCATGCGTGGCCTCGCGGCCCAGCTCCTGAAGGAGGAAGCTCGCGCGCTTGCCGATCCGGTGCAGTGTGCCGGCGCGATTCAGGGGCACGCGCACGATGCGGCTCTGCTCCGCGAGCGCCTGGAGAATCGCCTGGCGGATCCACCACACGGCGTAGGAGATGAACTTGATCCCCTTCGTCTCGTCGAACTTGTGCGCCGCGCGGATCAGGCCGAGGTTCCCCTCGTTGATCAGGTCGGAGAGCGACACGCCCTGGTTCTGATACTTCTTGGCCACGCTGACGACGAACCGGAGGTTGGAGCGCACGAGCTTGTCCAGCGCTTCCTGGTCGCCGACGCGGATCTTCTGCGCGAGCGCGACCTCGTCCTCCCGGGTGATCAGCGGATAGATGCTGATGTCGCGCAGGTATTGGTCGAGTGAGCCCTCTTCGAACGACGACTTCTTGCTGTTCGGAGTGGTGGCCATACGGGGCGGTTCCTTGGGACGACGGCCCCGCCGCGTGGTCGCTGACCAGCGGACGGCGGAGCGAGGTGGGACCGGCGTGACGGAGCTCTATCTCAATGCACGCGCTCGCCGAGCCGCATCCATCGGACGTGGGTCAGCCAGGCGAAATCAGTCGAATCGGGAGCAAAGCTGAAATACACGACCTCCGGACGCCCACGAAGCAGCGAGTCGGGGACGAAGCCCCAATACCGGCTGTCCAGCGAGTTGTCCCGGTTGTCGCCGAGCACGAAGTATTGCTCCTCAGGGACGACCAACGGCCCCCAGTTGTTACGAGATGGATGGTACGCAACCGCCGCGCCCGCCGTCTTCACGAGGAAGTCGCTCTGCCACCGAAATTCCTCCCACACCGGATCGCCCTCGGGATCCTGATGCGTGACGTACGGCTCGGCCATGGCCACGCCATTTCGGATCAGAATGCCGTCTCGCATGGCGAGCGTGTCGCCCGGCAGCCCGACCAGACGTTTAACGAAATTCTTCGTCCGGTCCTTGGGCCATTCGAACACGATCACGTCGCCCCGACGTGGGGAACGGAGCGCTGGAAGGCGGCGTCTGATGCCCGGGACTTCCGCCCCGTAGACGACCTTGTTCACGAGGAGGAAGTCCCCGACGAGCAGTGTCCGCTCCATGCTGCCGCTGGGAATCTTGAACGCCTCCATCACGAAGGTCTTGATCACCAGGAACATCACGATCGAGACGGTGATGATCTTGGCCCAGTCCCAGAGAAAGCTGAACCGGTCCCCGCGCTTGTTGACGTGCTGCAACGCCTCGAGCTTCCGCTCGGGCGTGATCAATCGGGACGGGAGCGGTGACGGCTCCGGGCTGGCAGACATGGACACCCCGCAATTAACCCCTGGCCACGGGACGCAGCAAGCGCGCGCCCGTGCCCACTAGACGCATGACTCAGTCGGGCGTCCCGAGATAGTTGTCGATCTGGGCCCGCTGGAGCACGCCCGAATAATCGGCGTACCCGACCTTGGTCTCCGAGTAGAACTCGAACACCTCCCAGCCGCCCTCTCGGTGCCCGTTTCCCGTCTGCTTTACCCCCCCGAACGGCAGATGAGCCTCCGCGCCGATGGTGGGCGCGTTGATGTACGTGATCCCGTTGTCCAACTCGCTGAAGGCGCGGAAGGCGAGGTTCACGTCGCGCGTGTAGAGCGACGAGGACAGCCCGTACTTCACGCCGTTGTTGATCCGGAAGGCTTCGTCGGCGTCGTGCACGCGGAGCACGCTCAGCACCGGTCCGAAGATCTCCTCCTGCTCGATCCGCATACCGGCCTCGACCCGCGCAAAGATCGTCGGCTCGAAGAAGAACCCATTCTCCAAGCCCTTCCCGTCGGCGCGCCGGCCGCCCGTGACCAGGTCCGCGCCGTCCTGCTGTCCGATGTCGATGTACCGCTCGACCTTCTGTCGCGACGTCTCGTGAATGAGCGGGCCCACGTCGGTCCCCTTCTTCCTGCCGTCACCGAGCTTCATGCCCCGTGCCCGATCGATGAGCCGGCCCAGGAACTGGTCGTGGATCCCCGCCTGGAGGATTAGACGGCTCGTTGCGGTGCAACGTTGCCCCGTGGTGCCGAAGGCGCCCCACAACACGCCGTCGAGCGCGAGGTCGAGGTCGGCATCGTCCATCACGATCATCGCGTTCTTGCCGCCCATCTCGAGCGAAAGACGCTTGTGCATGCGGCCGCAGGTCTCCCCGACGAGACTGCCCGTGGCGGTCGAGCCGGTGAACGAGATGAGAGGGACGTCGGGGTGATTCACGAGCGGCTCGCCAACGTCCTTCCCCACGCCGTGCACGAGCTGGATCACCTCGGGCGGCAGGCCCGCCTGGAGCATGATCTCCACGAGCGTATGCCCCGTGTGCGGTACATCCTCGCTGGGCTTGAACACGCACGCGTTCCCGCAGAGCAGCGCCGGAAACATCTTCCAGGTCGGGATGGCGAGCGGAAAGTTGAACGGCGCGATGATCCCGGCAACGCCGATCGGCCGGCGAAAGCTCATCGCCCACTTGTTCGCCATCTCGCTCGGTACCGTCTTGCCGGAAAGCTGGCGTCCCATCGTGGCGGCGTAATAGGCGGTGTCGATCCCTTCCTGCACGTCGCCGCGCGTCTCCGTGAGAGGCTTGCCCATCTCACGGGTCATGAGCTCGGCGATCTCCTCCTTCCGCTGCGTGAGCAGGTCGCCCACTCGGCGCAGCACGTCGCCCCGCGCCGGCGCCGGCGTCCTGCGCCACTGTTCGAATCCTCGCTTGGCCGAGGCGACCGCGCGGTCGACGTCAGCGGCTGTGGAGAGGGGAAAGTTGCCGATCAGGTCGTTCGTGTCGGCCGGATTGCGATTCTCGAAGTACGCGCCGCCGACCGGGGCTGACCACTGGCCGGCAATGAAGTTCTGATAGGTCTTGGACATGCTGAAATGTACATCGGGGAGCCACTGCATCGATCGAGGGGGGCGACATCGCGTACGCCCACCCGGGCCAACGAGACGCGGGCTGCCGGAACGTGTCCGGAGCCCGCGTGCAAGATGGAGGGACGATAGCGTCAAGCCGACATCAAACCAACGCGCGACGGAGCACGCCGCCGCGCGATGAGAAACAGGCACACCGACGGGCGTGTCGAAGTCGGCGGCCGATCTTCCCGTGGATCCCGCCGAGCGCCGAGAGAAACACTGTCTCGGCCTGCCCGTTTTGCACCGTCGCGTCGACGAACCCGCAGTCGGCGATCGTGTGGCCGGTGGACCGTCGAGTGTTCGCCACACAACCGTTGCGCGACGTCGACGACGAGCGGAGGTCGGCGATCTCTGGAGGGGCCGGTCCGTGTGAAACGGCAGGAGCACCCCGTCCTGAGCCGGACTCAGGCACACGTCGTGCCGCACTGGCCGCGCGCCGGAGCGCGATGCGCTCCAAGGGCCGCGCGAGTCGAAACGGACGGTTGCGCCCCGCTCAGCGCGGGACGCGCAGGATACCGTTTGGCGGAGCGGCTGGCGCGGCGCCGCACTGCCAGCTCATGGGTCGCGCCGCGTCCACCTTCGCGTAGCCCACGCGTGGCAACACCTCGATGGCGCCGAGCACCAATCCCCAGGTGACGATCAGCAACGACAGCACGTGCGCGCGTCCGGTGCGATGACGCCAGGTCCACACGCTGCTCCACAATCCCCCCAGGAGCACCACCGCCACGGCGATGAGATAGCCGCCGAGGCCTACCCCGCACTGCCGCGGGTACGGCCAGAAGAGGATGCCAATGCCAAGGGTCGCCGCCAGCATGAGCCGCAGCAAGGCCGGCCAGGTGCGTGTGGACGCCCGCTCGGCGGCGACCTGTGCCTGGGCGGCTGGCGGCGCGTTGCGCGGCGCGGCCGGGATGAGCGCCGAGTCGGACATCGACTCGAGCTGTCGATCGATCTTCTTGAGCTCCGCGTCCCAGTCACTCATGGCTCGCTCCCATCCACGTCGTCGCCATCAGCGGTCAATGCCGCAGGGACCGCACCGCCTTCACGGCTCAATCCGTAGCGCTCGATCTTCTTGTAGAGATTCGAGCGCGGCATGTCGAGCGCGCGCGCCGTCTCGCTCACGTTCCAGTCGAAGGCGCGGAGCTTCGCGAGCAGATAGGCGCGCTCGGCGGC
>JBJMNM010000724.1:0-11771 GCA_045804305.1 Gemmatimonadaceae bacterium
GCGACGCGGGTGCAACGAACCAGTCGCTGCCGAAGGCCAGCGTGGCGCCGTTGTCGAGCAGCGAGCGGAATGCGTACGTGCCCTTCGCGCGCTCGGGACCGATGACCTGGTCGGCCCACCGGCCGTCGTCGATCGCGTGATACGGCTGCATGCTCGCGATGACGCCGAGCTGCGCAAAGCGCGGAATGTCCTGCGGCGCGATGTGCTGTGCATGCTCGATTCGGAAACGACGGTCATATGCTGGATTTTCGCTCGCGACGCGAGCGAAAATGTCGAGCTGCGATCGGATCGCCCGGTCGCCGATCGCGTGGACGATCACCTGAAGTCCGGCCTTGTCGGCGCCCGACGTCCACGCGTAGAGGTCGTCGATGGTATTGACGAGCAGACCGCGGTCGTTGGGCGCGTCGGTGAACGGCTCCAGCATCGCGGCGGTGTGTGAGCCAAGCGAGCCGTCGACGAATCCCTTCAACCCGCCGATGCGGAGCCAGTCGTCGCCGCGGCCGCGGGTGGCCACCGTATCGCGCAGCCGCACCCAGGTGGCGAGCGGCACCGCCGCGGAAATTCGCGTGCGCAGCGCACCCATGGCGTGTGCGCGCTCGAACACGGCCAGGTCTCCCCAACTGCCCATGTGATGCACGCTCGTCACACCCCGCTCGGCGACATAGGTCATCGCGCTGTCGAGGGCTCGCAGGCTCATCGCCAGGCTCGGCTCGGGCACCGCGCCGGCCATCAGCTCCATCGCGTTGTCCTTGAGAATGCCGGTGGGCTCGCCGGCGGCGTCCCGCACGATCGTTCCACCGTCCACGTTCCTGGTATCGCGCGTGATCTTCGCGGCGCGCAGCGCCAGCGTGTTCGCGAGATTCATGTGGCCGTCGAGCCGGTTGATCCACACCGGGTTGTTCGGCGTCACGGAATCGATCCAGCCCCGCTCGGGCAGCTCGCCACCCCAGCTCGTGTGGTCCCAGTCGCCGTTGAGGATCCAGGTGCCGGCCGGCACGGTGCGCGCAAAGTCGCCGATGCGCTGGACGAACTCCTGCTTCGTCTTCGCGTCGCGCAGCTGCACCGAGGAGAGCGCGAAGCCACCGTCGAGGAAGTGCACGTGCGAATCGATGAATCCGGGCGCAAGCATGAGCCCGCGCGCGTCGATGACTCTGGTGGACGCGCCTGCGCGCTTCTTCACTTCCGCACTGGACCCGACGGCGTCGATCTTGTCGCCGCGCACGAGCACGGCATCGGCCCACGGACGTCGCGGGTCGCCGGTCCACACGCGTGCATTCACGATCGCCAGCGCAGCCACGGGGGCGGGGGCGGGCGCGAGCGAGGAGCCGGACGACTGGGGCATGGCGCGGGTGGGGAGTGACGCGAGAGACAGCGCGCCGAGCGATACGGTGCGCGCGAGCATGCGGAAGGGGGCGGTCGGCATGAGAGGAGAGTGGAGCGGCGGGCGCACGCGCGAAAGGGGGCACGCCGCTTGACGGATGCCGTCGCGGTAATCAGCCTTAGTGTGCAGTGGGGAGTAGCCGGCCCGCGCATGATGCGCGGGCACAGCCGATCGTCAATACGGGGCGCGAGAGCGCTCCCGGTCGGCTGAAGGGTGCACGTGAGCCTTGGGCGAGACCACTACGGACGCCAGGCGTGCCGTAGTGTGGCTCGCTCATCGTGCTTCCGGTTCGCCCATCTCATGCGCCCCACAGACGTTCATGATCGCCACCAACATCTGGTTCTGGGTCGGGTTCATCGCCTTCGTGCTGGCGATGCTGGCGCTCGACCTCGGCGTGTTCAACAAGACCCCGCACGTCGTGCGCGCGCGCGAGGCGACGATCTGGACGGCGGTCTGGGTCGGGCTGGCGCTGCTCTTCGCCGGCGGCCTCGCGGTCTTCGCCACGCCGCAGACGGCCCTGACGTTCCTCACCGGCTACGTGATCGAGGAATCGCTCAGCGTCGACAACATCTTCGTGATCGTGCTGATCTTCCAGTACTTCGCCGTGCCGGCGCAGTACCAGCACCGCGTGCTGTTCTGGGGCATCCTCGGCGCGCTGCTGATGCGCGGTCTGTTCATCCTCGCGGGTACCGCGCTGCTCGACCGGTTCGACTGGATCATCTACGTGTTTGGCGCGCTGCTGGTGGTCACCGGCATCCGCATGGGCGTGAAGCAGGACGAGGAGTTCGACGGCGAGCAGAACCCGGTGGTGAAGTTCACGCGACGGTATCTGCCGATCACCCACGACTACCGCGGCAAGCACTTCTTCTCCGTCGAGAACGGCCGGCGCTACGCCACTCCGCTGCTGCTGGTGCTCGTGCTGGTGGAAGCGACGGACCTGATCTTCGCCATCGACTCGATCCCCGCCATCTTCGGGATCACGCGCGATCCGTTCATCGTCTTCACGTCCAACATCTTCGCCGTGATGGGGCTGCGCTCGCTGTTCTTCCTGCTGGCGACCGTGGTGACGAAGTTCCACCTGCTCAAGTACGGCCTGGCGGTGATCCTCACCTTCGTGGGGATCAAGATGCTGATCGAGTCGTGGGTGCACATCCCGATCCTGCTCTCGCTCGGGATCGTGGTGGGCGTGCTGGCCGCATCGATCGCGGCGTCGCTCGTGTGGCCGGCCAAGCCGGCGCCGGCCGGCAAGACGGGATCGATGTTCGGGCAGATCCCGGGCGACCGACGCTGACGGCGCTACCGGCGCTCGATCGCGTCGCGCACGTCGAGCAGGATCTCGAAGTAGAGCTGCTCCCGGCGGTAGGCGAAATCGAGCGTCTTCATCTGCGCCTCGTCTCCCGCGGCCTTGGCCCGCTCGAAGGCTTCACGGTACATGTCGTCGATGTTGGCAAGGATGCGTTCGCGCGAGCGGGACATGCTGACCTTCTGGATGGCTTGAGAGGTGAGACGCGGCGGCTCGCCGCCGGCTTTGTCGAGCTGCTCGTCCGTCGGGTCCAGCAGATAGCGCTGGGCCGCGTTGATGAGGTTGCGACGGGACGGTAGCGAGGGCAGAAGAGGATTATCCATTGCGACGAGAGCAGATCTTCGCGCGCGACGACTTCCAATGCGTCTACTGCGGCGAGCGCTTCGAGCCGGACGCCCTGACGGTGGATCATGTCCAGCCGAAGATGCGCGGCGGCGACCGGTCCGGTGGGAACCTAGTGACCGCGTGTGGGGGGTGCAACGCACGCAAGGGCGGACTCCGGCTGGCCGAATTTCTGCGGGGCGACGCCGTGGCGCGGGAGCACTTCTTCGTGCTCGCCGCGCCTCATGTGTGGCCGCGTATCCTGCGGACGGTGGCGGAGGAGCTGGCGCGGCCACCTCGGCCGCGCTGACGGCCCGATCAGCGCAGGCCCTTGTCGCGCATCAGCGCCGCCACGAGACGATCGTCGGTGGCGTGCGGCTCGAGGAGCGCGAGCACCTCTTCGTCGCTCGGCGCCTCCACGATCAGGAGCGGCGGTGGAAAGCCGCCGTCGCTCTCGCGAGGTGTGCCGGCACGCCGGTCGACCTCGAGCACGGCCGTCACTGGCACCATGCCGGGCTCGCTGGTGCGACGCACGCGAACCGCGGGTCCGTGCGCGAGACGTCGATCGTAGAGAATGGGGTCGTCGGCCACCCGTGCAGTGTGCGCGCCGCGAGTTCCGATGGCAAGCGCGCTCTAGGCCAGCGGCGAGCTGCCTCCGAGCCGGTGGAACACTGCCTCCTCAACGACTCTCCCGTCGCGCAGGTGCTCCACCACGATCCGCTCCAGCAGTGCGGGCGTGACGTTGGCGTACCACACGCCCTCGGGGTACACGACGACGATCGGTCCGTCGGCGCACACACCGAGACAGGGCGTCTCGCCTCGCTTCACGCGGCGCGGACCGAACAGGAGCGATTCCCGCTCGAGCAGTCGCGCGAGCAGTGCGTACAGCGCGCGCCCTTCCCGGTTGGGCGAGCAGAACCCGCCCGTGCAGACGAGGACGTGGCGTGCGTACGGCTCCATCAGAGCCGAGTGCCTGGCGGGAGGAAGGGTCAACCGCGTCGTGAAAGGCTCGGACCGTCAGCGAAGCGCGTGCGCCGCCTGTGCGACCGGAGCCGCCAGATAGCTCAAGCCGGCGAGCGCCCACGCCAGCGCAACGTAATACGCCGCCACGCGGACGTCCGGCTCGCTGGATGGCTTCGCGAACGCCATCGCGGCTCCGACGCCTCCGACCACCAGGAGAAGCCCATCGTGCGTCAGGGCGAAGGCGGCCAGCAGCGCGCCCGCCGCGACGAGGCGGTGCGTGCGTGACATCGCCGCGAAGCCACGTCCCCCATCCAGCTGCCATACAGGAAGCAGGTTGAACAGGTTCAGCCAGGCCGCCGAGTGCGCGATGGCGGCGAAGATCGGACGGTCGGTCGCGAGGTACGCGGCATAGCTGACGACGGTGGCGCCGAGCCCCCAGAGCGGGCCGGCCAGGCCCACCATGGCATTCTCCCAGTCGCTGTGCAGCGCCTCGCCCAGCCGCACGAACGCGCCGACGCCGGGGATGAACATCGGCGCGCCGGCCTTCACGCCATAGCGGCGCAAGGCGGACACGTGTCCCATCTCGTGCACGTAGATCGAGAGCACGAAGCCGACCGCGAACGGCCAGCCCCACAACGACCAGTAGACCCCGATCGTCGCGAGCATGGAGAGCAGCGTCCCGATCTTGCTGAAGCCGAGGAGCAAGAGCTTCATCTTCCCCAGCAGCAGGATGATGACCCATTTCGCCTTGAGCAGCACGACGGCGATGGCGCCAAGGATGCCGCCGAGCTTTCCAGTGCCGAAGCGTGACCGGACTTTCTCCTCTTTTTCCTTCTGCCTCGTCTGCTCGATCGATGGCACATGCTTCGCGAGTGCGGCGATGCGCGCCGAGATGACCGGGTACTGCGGCGAATCCGGCGGCAGGAGAGAGATCGCTTCGCGCCAGCGCTCGAGCGCCTCCGTCGCATCGCCGGCCGTTTCAGCGATCTGCGCGGCGGCAGCGACCTGCTTCAGACGCTCCGCATGCACCAGCGTGTGACACGCGGGACAGACGAGCAGGCGCGGCGCGAGCTGCGAGCTGCAGCGCGCGCAGTGCGTCTGGCTCGTCGTTGCCAGCGTCGCATCGGTCATGGCTGGGCGGCGGAAGCGGCGGTGGGCGCGAGGCGGTACGGACCGCTCACGCTCAGATCGACGCGCTTGTTCATGCGCCAGGCTTGCGCGAGCCCGAAAAAGAGAATGAGGATGCTGATCGGGCTGCTGATCCCGACGAAGATCGGCAGGGCGATGGAGAATGCGAGGAGGGCGATGATGCCGAGGAGAACGCCGCCGACGCCGAGCTTTTCACTGGTCGCCGGCTTCGCCTGTGTCGCGGCGGGAGCCGCAGCGGCGGGGGACGTCGTATCCGCGGACGCGGCCGGAGTCTCCACGGCTGCGGCGGCGGTGTCCGGCCGGGCGCCGCTGCTGTCCGCTGCAGTGCTCGCCGCCTTCCTGTCCATCAGCTCCTCTCGTGCAAGCGGCAGATACGTCGTGGCGATGGCGAGGTAGGTCAGGCCCACGGCGAGGCTCTGGTAGCCTCGACCGCCCCGCCGTCCCGAGCCCAGGAAGACCCCACGTCCGACGCCCCATCCCACGAGGATCGCAACAATCCCTATCTCGTATCCCGTCGCCGCGCGGATGGCGTAGTACACCACCGAGCCCGCCACCGCCGCGAGGAAGCCGAGCCCGGACGCGCGAAGGACGCGACCGCCCTTGCCGGAGCTTCCGATGCTCGACTCGAGCTTTCCGCGACAGGGGGCGCACACGACGCTGCCGCCCGTCTCGTAATACACGCTCTGGATCGGCTGGCTGCACATCGCGCAGCTCATCGCCTGGGGAGTGCTCTGCTGCTGCGGTGCGTCGAACTGGAGAGCTGCTGCGTCGAGCGACGGGAGGGCGTTGCCGTCGGTAGCCATGGGAGGACTCGAGAGAGGGTAACGACGCGAGCATCCGTCGCGCCGCAAGCGGCCGCTACAGTAGGAGACGATTCCGGCGCGCCACCGAAACACGCCGCCCGGTCGCACCATTGCCCGGCAAAGCACCACAGGGGATAGTTCGACACCATGACCCTCCCAACCACACTCGGCGCCCTGCACCTGGACACGATCGACGTTCCGGCCACGACCCGTGCACCGGTGCTCTGCCTGCACGGACTGTTCGCCGGAAGCTGGGTCTTCGAGCGCCTGCTTCCCGTTCTCGCGCAACGCGGCTATCCGGCCGCCGCGCTTTCCTTTCGCGGTCATCCGCCCTCGGCATCCGTACCGCAGCTCGGCCGCGTCACGATCGGGGACTTTCTCGACGACGCCACTGAAGCAGCCCGCGCGCTCGACCGGCCGATCGTCGTGGGCCACTCGCTTGGCGGGCTGGTCGCGCAGATGCTGGCGGCGCGCGGGCTGGTGCGGGCCGCCGTGCTCGTGGCCGCCGCGCCGCCGCGCGGGATCGGGGTGCTGACCAAGCCGTTGCTGAAGCGGATGCCGCGCTACCTGCCCGCGCTGCTCGCGTCGCGACCGTTCCTGCCGCGCGCGGAAGACCTGGATGCGCTCGTGCTCAACTGCGTTCCACCTGCCGACCGCGCCGCGGCGCGCGCGCGACTCGTCGCCGACAGCGGGCGCGCCGCACGGCAGGCGGCGCTGGGAAAGTACGCCGTACCGAAGCGGTCGGTGCGCGTGCCCATACTCGTGGTGAGCGGAGAGGATGATCGCTTCATTCCGCTCGACGTCGCGCGCAGGATCGCGCGGCGCTACGACGCGCCGTTGCTCGTGGCCCGCGGACACGGCCACTTTCTGCTGGCGGAGCCGGGGTGGGAAGACCAGGTTCGCGTCGTCATCGACTGGCTGGACGACCTGCCGCACCGCGACGAACCGGTCGCTCCCGCGGCGGATTAGCTTGTTCATGATCCCCACAGCCACGGTATGTGCCATGTCCGATCAGCAGATCGCCGCCAAGAGCTACGCCCATCCCGAGTCGCTGGTGAGCACGGAGTGGCTTGCCGCGCACCTCGACGATCCCGCCGTTCGCGTGCTCGAGAGCAACGAGGATGTCCTGCTCTACGACGTGGGACACATCCCCGGCGCGCAGAAGATCGACTGGCACGCCGACCTGAACGATGCGGTGCAGCGCGACTACATCGGGCGCGAACAATTCCAGGCACTGCTGCGCCGGCTCGGCATCGACGACTCCACGACAGTGGTGTTCTATGGCGACAAGAACAACTGGTGGGCGACGTACGCGCTCTGGGTATTCCAGCTCTTCGGCTTCACCAACACGAAGATCCTGGACGGCGGTCGCGCGAAGTGGGAGGCCGAGGGGCGCGAGCTGACCACCGACGTCCGCGCGGTGAAGCCATCCACGTACAAGGCGGCCGAGCGCGACGACCGACACATCCGTGCGTTCATGCCGGAGGTGCGCGATCACGTGAAGTCGAAGGGCAAGCTCATCGACGTGCGCTCGCCGGACGAGTTCACCGGCAAGAAACTGCACATGCCCGACTATCCGCAGGAGGGCGCGATGCGCGGCGGGCACATCCCGGGCGCGAAGAGCGTCCCGTGGGCGCGTGCCGCCAACGCGGACGGCACGTTCAAGAGCGCGGCCGAGCTGCGCGCGATCTACGAGGGCGAGGCCGGTCTCACCAGCAAGGACGACGTGGTGGCCTACTGCCGCATCGGCGAGCGCTCGTCGCACACCTGGTTCGTGCTGCACTACCTGCTCGGCTACGACAAGGTGCGCAACTACGACGGGAGCTGGACGGAATGGGGCAACACGGTGCGCGCGCCGATCGAGCGATGACGGTGGCCAAGCGGCCTCCCAATGTGGTCCGCACGACCTGGGCAGGCGGCTACCGATTCGATACGGGGCGGCCTGGCGGACCGAGCGCGCGGCTCGATGGCGACGGCGAGACGGGTCAGTCCCCGCCGGACGCACTCCTCAGCGCGCTCGCGGCGTGCTCCGGCATCGATGTCGTGGACATTCTCGCCAAGCGGCGGACGCCGGTGGAGAGGCTGACGATCGACGTGGAGGGCGAACGGCGGGAGGACATTCCGCGGCGATTCGTGCGCCTCACGCTGACCTACAACCTCGAAGGTGCTGGAGTGGAGGCCGTCCACGCGGAGCGCGCCGTGGCGCTCGCCTTCGAGAAGTACTGTTCCGTCGCCGCGTCGCTCGCACCGGACATCGTGGCGGAGACGATCGTCGTCGTCAACGGAGTGCGCGGAACACCGGTGCGTCAGCGTATCCCGGGCTGACGTGCAGGTCCTGCGCTTTGCTCAGGACAACGGCGGGGGTCAACCCTCGGAAGAGCTCTTGCTGACCTTCTGCCAACACCCGCACCCCTGATCCTTGAGGCTGGCGGCGAGCCGCTCCCTCAGCGTCTCGGGTGCCCCGAGCTCGACGCGGAGTCGCGCGACGGCCTCGAGAAAACAGGACTGATATACCTCGTACTTCTGACACTTGGGGCACGCCGCCATGTGGCTGCGCAGTCGCTCCGCGCCGTCCGGTGTGATCTGATCATCGAGGTAGTCCCAGAGGTGCCGGAGCACCTCGACGCAGGTGGACGACAGCCCCATCTCCTCGAGCTGCGTCCGCGCCGGTGCGCTCATCGCGCGCCTCCCGCCGAGGCCGGAGTGAAGCCGAGATCCTCGGCGACGGTGAGCAGCTTCTCCTGGAGCAGTCGGCGACCACGGAACAAGCGCGAGCGCACCGTGCCGATCGGCACGCCCATGATTTCCGCGGCCGATTCGTACGTGAGGTCTTCGACGTCCACGAGGATCACGGCCGAGCGGAACGGTTCGGCCAGCTCGTCGAGCGCATCGCGAAGCGCCGGGGCGAGATCGAGTCGGGCATAGATGTCATCATAGCCTTTCTCGCGCGCCGCTGCATAGACCGATCCCGCGGCCACGGCATCCTGCTCGCCGTCCTCGAGGTCCACCGTGGGCCGCTGCCGCTCGCGCGACCGCAGGAACACGTTGCGACAGATCGTGAACAACCAGCGCCGACAGTCGGTGCCGGGAATGAAGGTGTGCCAGGAGCGGTAGGCGCGGAGAAAAGTCTCCTGCACCACGTCGTCCGCGTCCGATTCATCGCGCGTGAGCGAAAGCGCGAAGCGATACACGTCGTCGAGCCACGGGAGTGCATCCCGTTCGAACGCAACATCGCGATCCGGATCGCCCGTGGCGATGGGACCGGGAACGTCGAACGCCACGGCCGAGCCGCCGGAGGTCAGTCCGGGAACGTGGGCAGTGGCGTTGTCGGCCGTCATCATTGTGGCCTCTATTAGTTGACTTGTCAACTATACACTGATTGAACCGAATTCGCAAGTGGGCCATGGTCGGACGAACAAAACCCGGGATGAAACGGTGAGCAGGAATCGGAGAGGATCGAGCGTCGCGCTCCGCTATGTTGCGTCGATGCGCGCACGCCTGATCGCCGCCTTCGCGGCGGTATACCTCGTCTGGGGGTCGACCTACCTCGCCATCCGCTATGCCGTCGCGACGCTGCCGCCACTGCTCATGGCGGGGGCGCGGTTCATGATCGCTGGTACCATCCTGCTTCTCTGGGCTCGGCTTCGCGGCCACGGCCGGCCCAGCAAGGCGGACTGGATCACTGGGCTGGTCAGCGGAGCCCTGCTGCTCCTCGGGGGCAACGGCGCCGTGGTGTGGGCCGAGCAGCGCGTGCCCTCGGGCATTGCGGCGCTCCTGGTGGCCGTGGTGCCGCTCTGGATGGTGCTGCTGGACTGGCTGCGTCCCGGAGGCCACCGTCCGGCAGTCCCGGTCTTCGTCGGCCTCGGACTTGGCCTGGTGGGGCTCGCGTTGCTCGTGGGGCCTGACGTGGCAGCGGGGGGTGGCGACGTCAGCCTGACAGGAGCGGGCGTGCTGATGTTCGGATCGCTCTCCTGGGCGATCGGCTCGCTCTACACCAAACGCGCGCCGCGTCCGAGCACGGCGAACAACGGCTCGGGCACGCAGATGTTCGCCGGCGGCGTGTGCCTGCTACTCGTGGGCGCCCTCAGTGGGGAGGTCGGACAGCTCGATCTCGCACACGTGTCGGCGCCGTCGTGGATCGGATTTCTGTATCTGGTCACCTTCGGATCGCTCGTCGGCTTCACCGCGTACGTCTATCTGCTCGCGCACACGACCGCCGCCAAGGCGGCGACCTATGCGTACGTGAACCCGGTGGTGGCGGTGTTCCTCGGCTGGTTCGTGGCGCGCGAGCCAGTGACGTCACGCACGGTGATCGCCGCGGCGGTGATCCTCGCCGGCGTGGCGATCATCACCGTGACGCGCGACGCTCGCGTCACGCAGCCGGACGAGAAGCGCGCGGCAGCCTGACGAGGAAGGTGCTCCCCTTACCCGGGACGCTGGTGACCGACACGTCGCCGCCGAGGAGGCGCGCAAGGCGGCGAGTGACGCTGAGTCCGAGCCCGGTGCCGCCGACGCGGCGTGATGCCGCCTGCTCCACCTGCCAGAAGGCATCGAACACGTGCTCCAGGTGCGAGGGCGGAATGCCGATGCCCGTGTCGGTCACGCTGAAGACCACGTCGTCCCCGTCGGCTCGCGCGGCGAGCCGCACGCTGCCGTGATCCGTGAACTTCACGGCGTTGGTGAGGAGGTTGACGAGGATCTGCCGCAGCTTGAGGACGTCGGACTGCAGATGGAGCGGCCCGCCCGTCTCATCGGGCGGGTCGATCTCCAGCGGGAGCTGCTTGGCCGCGGCCATGGGACGCACGAGGGCCGCCGCCTCGTCCAACACACTCCGCGCGTCCACGTCGTGCACGGAGAGCTGCTCGCGCCCCGCCTCCAGGCGTGAGAAGCTGAGCACCTCGTCGATGAGACCCAGGAGGTGCGTCGCGCTGGCGCGGATACGCAGCAGCTGCTCGCGCTGCGCGGGGATGATGGGGCCCGTGATCTCGTCCGTGAGCAGCGAGGTGTATCCGAGAATCGCGTTCAGCGGCGTGCGCAGCTCGTGGCTCATGCTCGCGAGAAACTCGGACTTCGCGCGATTCGCCGCCGCGGCGGCCTGAAACAGCTCCGCGTTCTCGATCGCCAGTGCACTGCGGCGGGCGAGCTCCTCGGCGACGGGAAGATCCGCTGCGGTGAATTGCCGCTCCGATTCGGCGCCGATGAGCGTGAGCGCGCCGAGCGTGCGACCGTGCGCCTGAATCGGGACGATCATGACGGACCGCATGCCGAGGTGTCGCAGCAGCTCGAGGTGCTCCGCATCCTTCGCCGCGCCGACGATCATCTCGTCGGTGATGTTCGTGTACAGCTCGGACACGCCGGTGCGCACGACGTTCGGGACGCCGGTCGATGACGATGCGTCGATCGGGTATCGTTCGCCCACCTCACGCGCCCACGCCACTTTCTCGGGATCCGCGTGCGCGACAGCGAGCGTCTCGAGCGCTCCCTCGCCGTTCCGAAGCACCACCGTGCACCAATCGGCGAGGGCGGGCGTGACGAGCCTGGCGACGGCGTTGAGCGTGATTCGGAAGTCGAGCGATTCAGTCAACACGCGCCCGGCATCGGCGAGCAGCGAGGTGGCCTTCTCGCGCCGGCGGCGTTCCGTGATATCCGTCGCAATGCCGACGATGCCGGCAATCACGCCTTCCGCGTCTCGCCAGAGGCCGCGCGACGTGAGGTAGTATCGCGGGACACCCTCCACCCGCACGACGTCCTCCTTCCGCACGGTCGCGCCGGTGCGCAACACCTCGAGCTCCCCCTGCCGCAGTGCCTCGGCGATCTCGGACGGGAGGAAGTCGAAGTTCGTGTGCCCCAC